>JAOZOT010000695.1 GCA_029933115.1 Anaerolineae bacterium
CTGCGGGCGAGGTACTATGAGCCGGGGGTGGGGAGGTTTATTAGCAGGGATCCGTGGGAGGGGAATGCCCAACGACCTCAGACTGTGCTTAGGACCTATACCTATGTTGGAAATAACCCGGCGACCTATGTTGACCCTACAGGCATGTGGCGATGGTGGGCTGGTCCTCGGCCCTATCATTTTCTAATCGAGAACTACTACGAGGGATCGCCGCTCAATCCGTCCAAACAGTTAGAGTACCCTATACCGGGTACCCCACACCGTCATCCCGATATGTTCAACTCGGTGACTGGTGATGTGTATGAGATAGAACCGTGGTTTTTACAATCCACCGGCGTAGTTCAGGTAACGGGATATGTAGCTGACTTGCTTGCAGCCGCAGGAAGAGGTGACCTGGCAGGCAAATACTTTGGGATTCCTTATAACTGGAATCTCACGCCTTTCCATGTGGGGACAGGGGGAGATTGGCCTGGCAAGTTCCGTATACGAATGCCCGGCTTTCCAGCAGTTGATCTTGTGGCAGACTACGTTGGTCAGGGTGTGGTCATCTACTGGCTCGAGCCAAATGCGCTGTCCCTGTTCGGAGCGCTGCCCTTTGTAGTTCCCAACAAGCGACTTGTCAAGCCACCGAACTGGGTGCCGGGCTTGCAGCCTGCGTACCAACCTGCATATGTACTGTCTTGGCAGGAGGCATGTGGCTACACCCTGGTAGTAGTGGGAGGAATCATTATTGTCGTGACAGTTGCAGAGGATCTCGCCACTTTGGGGGCTGGAACTTTTGATGATGCAGTGACAGTACCGGCAGGTATTCTCTTTATTAACTGGGGGCAACGACTGGCAGTTTTTGTGCCGGCGTCTGGCCCGTAGGATGACAAAAGGGGGCAGAAATGATCCGATCGTCCATTGGAGGTCAGGCGGTGGAAGTGAGTGAGCATGACTTCGTGACTTGCGTAGCAGGATCTTACTATACACTAGCTGAGGCTTATCACCGCTATCACGTCAGTGGTTTCGCTGACTGGAATAATGCTTTTCCGAAAATACTTGATGTGGCAGGATGGGAGACGCCAATAGAAATTCTTGAAACCCAGATTGATGACGAAGAACTGCGTGAGGCTTTCCGTTCTTTGAGAGAACGTGTGCAAGAGTTGATTAGAGTAGATGAGCAAATCGTAAAATGGTTGGCAGAATTTGTGGGTTTGTCATCATTGCAGGATGAGCGAGACAGACGTCGTCTGGCTCGACGACTCCACGAGATTGTAGTGGAAGGTTCTAATGGCCCCCAGGGACCAATTTGGGCAATGCAGCCAGAATATCGGGTGCTTGTAGGAAAATCTGAGAAGGCTATGCTGGCTGTGAGTGAAGCCAAGCAACGGATAGATTGGAGGCTCCAACAGCTCTTGAGGCACTCCAATGAGAGTGGTGACTCCTTCCCACGCAGCAAGTCGTCTCTGTAATACAGTTTTAAGAAAGCCGAACCATTGACCCAGAGCCTTCTATTTCACCGGTGGAGTAGGGCACACACGCCTGCGACGCCGGGGTTTGACCAGAAGCTGTAGGCAGCGGTTCAAAAGGACGGGTTGCAAAAGTAGACCGGGCTGGGCTTGTTTCCCCTGGCCCGGTTTTCCTTCATCACCGTACCACTCATGGCTTTGCTCGATCCCGCACCTGCGCTCGCCCTTCTGGGCGCACCCGTGACCACCACCCACCGTGTCATCAGCTACACCTACGACTCGTTGTACAGGCTCACGGGAGCGGAGTATTCCACGGGTGAGTACTACCGATACACCTACGA
>JAOZOT010000179.1 GCA_029933115.1 Anaerolineae bacterium
AATTTCTTACAGCGTGTCTAAAAAGCTCGTAGTGGCGACTTGAGTCGCTAATGACTGGTGTTCTGCGGCTAAAAACGACTGAAGTCGTTACTACGAGCGCCGCCCCCCCCGAATTTTCAGACACGCTCTTACGGCTCATAAGCTCCAGGTTAAGCAGCGCAAGGGCACTTCCAGTGCCCTTGGCAGGATGGGTCAACAGCCTGCTTGCAGCAGGCTTGAGCCGCTTAGCCCTGAGCTTGAGCTCGGGGCTGACGCAATGACCCTCCAGGGTCCGCCACCTGCGGGAGGGTGGTATGTCTACTCTCCAACACTTTAAAGAGCTACGACTCAGTTCAGACCAATAACGAAGGAGCGAACAATGAAGATAGGTATGATGTGTCTTTGGAACGCCGCCAACGGGCCTTCCATCCACGCAGAACTGGTGGGTCGGGCCTGGGTTGATTTGGGCCATCAACTCAGAGTGTTCTCAGCCCAGAAACACCCGGACGCCAGGCCAACCTTTCAGGTGGACGAGGACTTTGTGATCAGACATTTCAGCGTGGACGAAGTCATCCCGGTCACGCGGGCCACTCACTTCGACCCGACCCCCCTGCTGAGAGAGGACTATGAAGTCTTTGTAGCTCAAAACGTGGAGAGGTTGCCGGCCGAAAGCCTGCTCCAAGTCTTCCCCAAGATCAAAGAGAAGGCCGTCACCGTTCAGGTCGTTCACGAGGGCAAAGCCCCAGAAGACCCTCTTTTCTACAAGTTTGATTGGGACGCCATCGTCTGCTTTGATCAGAGATACAAGGACTACCTGGTCCGGTCTTTCCCTGCTGAAATCATCCACATGATCCCCTACCCCTACCATCCACTGAAGCTCGGGGACAAGAAAGAAGCAAGGAGGAAACTGGGCCTCCCTCAAGATGAAAAGATTGTGTTCTCCTTCGGCTTCAGGCCTAAAGATATTATAGCCGTCCTGCCCGCCTTAAAAGACGTGGCGAAAGAGTACCCTCTCAGATACCTGATCGTAGCCAATCCAGAAAGTGACGTCAAAATCCTGCGGGACGCGGAAAAAGAATATGAGTTCGTGGATCTCCAGGTAAAGCCAATCCCTTTGGATGAGCTGTATACCTACCTCCATGCTTCAGATGTGCGACTCATCCACAGAGAATCTTCGCAGAAATACAAGGCGGTCGTCTCCAGCACAGTGTGCCAGACCCTCGGTTCCGGCTGCCCCATCCTGTTCCACGAGTCAAACTTTGTGGAATTGCACGGAGACGAAATTGTAAAGTACCGAGATTTTGACGACATGAAGGCCAAGCTCATTGACCTGTTTCAGGGCAAGTTCGATGTCAGGAAAATCGAAGCTTTCCTGGAAGAGCACAAAGCCGAAAGAATTGCCCAGAGGTTCCTGCAGCTATTCAGAGATTTGATGAGAACTCGGAAGGGAGAGGGAAAAGACAAATGACATCTGCGTTTGAGCGCCGCGTTGGAGAACTGGGCGAGGGAACAGTCGTCCGGCTGAGTTCCGGCGAATCCCTGTTCAAGCTGGACTCTTATCCAGGCAACCCTATTGTGAAGCCCCAGGACATCGGGCTTACCTGGCAGGAGAACGGCGAATTGAAGATCGGAGCCGTTTTCAACAGCGGGGCCGAATTGTTTCAGGGGAAGGTTATCCTGACGCCGAGGTGCCACCAGGGGTACCAAAAAGGCACCTTCTTTGACGAGAAGCTCGGCATCGAGCGGTATTGCCTGGAAAACTATATCTCTGAGATTTGGCTCTTGGCGAGCGAGGACGGCGTCCATTTCACCCGATTCCAGGACGTGGTGATTCGGGGCGATGGCACAGACCATCAGGACTTTACTTATGGGATAGAGGACATTCGCATCGTCAGGTACGACCAGACCTATCTGCTGGTCGGGTGCGGCAAGATCAAACCACCGTTCAAAGGCGAAAACGCCGACCGCATCGCCGTCTACTCGACCGATGACTTTGTGAACATCACCTACCACGGCATGATCGCATCTTTCGACTCGCGCAACGCCGTCCCCTTCCCAAGGCCCGTGGCCGGGCGGCTCTACATGTTGCTGCGTTTCCATCCCAATGTGCACCTGGACTATCTCGAAGCGGGCATAGAGCAGTTGCTGGACCCCGCCGGGCACGCGGAAGCCTGGCAGGAACTCTATGACCGCCGCGGCCAGAGCCTGCTGCTGGAGGCGGGAGACTTCCCCCACGAGAAGGAAAAGATCGGCCCAAGCACCCCGGTCATTGAGACGGAGCGGGGCTGGCTGCTCATCTACCACGCCGTCGGAGAGATAGAAGCCCCCATCTGCGAGGTTTATGGGCTGTCTGAAAAGATCGAACGCGGGTATTCTGTGTGCGCCGCCCTCCTGGACCGGAGTGATCCGACCAAAGTGCTCTGCCGGGCTCGACATCCCATCTACATCCCCTCCGCTCCGTGGGAACTGCACGGAGACGAGCAATATCCGGTAGACGTGCCCGCCGTCGTCTTTCCGGTAGGGGCCATCGCTCACCGAGATAAGCTTCTCCTCTACTGCGGCGCAGGCGACAAATACATCATCCTTCTGACGTGCAACCTCGACTCTCTGGTCGAGTATCTATGGGCGCATTGCCAACGCTGAAAACCGCAGGACTCGTTTGATATGACCCTCCCCGAATTTTTCGCCCCCATAGCTCGCAAGTCCCATCCCCCTCTGGGAGGAAAGTCCCATTGACTCTCCCCCCTTCGACGACTATAATGGTCGTAGAGACCGGCTTCTGGACCTTGTGAACTACTGGCATTGATTCCTTGATCGGCCGGCGGGGCAAAGCATCTCAACCGAGCCCCTCCGACATCGCTGAACTGAGGGGGATTATGAAGACAATACATTCACCGGCGCTGAGAATCGGAGTTGCAGCTCTGACGGTGTTTCTGCTCTCCGCGCCACTTGCAGCCGCCGGGTTCGTCAATTTTCTCACCAACCCTGGCCTCGAGACCTTTAACGCTCCCTATGGCTACTACAACGGCTACGAACTGAGAGTAGCCCAGCACTGGACGGCTTTCACCAAAAGCGGCGTCACCCCCAAATACATGACCAACGACGAATGGGCTGCCATGACCGGTGGCGCAGCGGAGCACCTGGAAGGGGACCACTCCCAGATGTACTGGGAGACCGGAGCCTTTGCTGCCGGCATCTATCAGCAGGTGTCGGTCACGCCGGGCACAGACTATGCGGCCCAGGCCAAAATCCTGAGCATCTGGGAGACCTCGGCCACTCGCACTGACGGCAAGATGCTCAAGCAAGTGGGCATTGACCCCCACGGTGGCACCGACCCCAATTCGCCGGACATCGTCTGGGGGCCGACAAAAGGGTCGGACGTCAAATGGGAAAGCGTGA
This sequence comes from Anaerolineae bacterium, assembly GCA_029933115.1. Classification (GTDB taxonomy): domain Bacteria; phylum Chloroflexota; class Anaerolineae; order E26-bin7; family E26-bin7; genus E26-bin7. The sequence continues at coordinate 3,379 of JAOZOT010000179.1, forward strand.
GGACTTCGGCCACGGCCATCTCCTCGACCATCACTCTCTTCGTGCTGGTGACCAGCGAGGCCAGCTCCAGCCCCAGTTTGCGCAATCAAGTCTTTGTGGACGCTGTGGTGCTGACCAAAGCTCCTGCCGCCAGCGCCACCTCCCCGAGCTTCAGCCGCAATCTATCCTTCACCGTCGGGTGGAGCGGCACGCCGGCCTACAGCGGCAACTCCCTGGAGTACGACGTCGAGTACAAAGTAGACGACGGCTCCTGGAGCTTTTGGAAGGGCAAAACGAGCAGCACCTCGGCTACTTTCGGCCCCACTTCCCCGACTACTGTAGAGTACTGCCGCACCTATCATTTCCGCGCCCGGGCCTGGGAGGACTATGGCTATTACGGCAGCGTCAAGGTCAAGCTGCCCGGGGTCTTTGCCGAAGGCGATGGAGATGCATCTACACTCGTAGGCGGAATCTGCGGTCACGTGCAGAGCAACTGGGCCGGCCCTATCGGAGGAGCGACGGTGGTCATCTCTGGCACGGCTTCGTCAACTACCACTGACAGCAGCGGCCATTATGCCCTTCCCCTGCCCGATGCGGGCAGCTACGAGGTGACCGCCGGCCGCAGCGGATATGGTTCTCCGCCGGGCATCGCCATTGACGTGTACAGTACTACCACCACCATCCCCCTCACCTTCACCCTGCGCCCGCCGGACGATGTGGTCGTCAACGGCGATTTCGAGGGCGATCTGAACGGCTGGACGACTACGGGCTCAACGCCCACCGTCGTCACCAGCCCGCTGCGCAGTGGAGACTACAGCCTGGCCATGAGCGGCATCTCAGGGATGACCCAGACTCATTCCGTGGCTGCGATGCACGAGCCTATCCTGTCCTTCTGGTACAAGATCGCCACCGGCGAGACGAACGGCGATGATTCTTTCAAAGCCTGTCTCTATCAGAACGATCCCTCAGTCTGTGCGGCCACCTTCACTATCACCCCCACTGCCAACGTGGATTGGACTCACCAATGGCTGGCTTTGGGCCTGGACGGGGTCTACACCGGGCCGGTGGGCATCTACTTCAACCTTCAGCAGGACGGCTCCGAGCCGACGACAGTCTATCTGGATGAGGTCAGTCTGGGCCAGGGGCCATACAAAATCTACCTGCCGCTCACGGTGAAGGAGTATGGGGGATAGCGAACACCTCAACGGCAAGCAGAAGGGGGGACAATAGTGTCCCCCCTTCTTTTGCCAAGTTTCGTAGCTTTAGCCGCTCAAGATGAAAAGCGACTGAAGTCACCACTACAAACCACCACCCTGCGCCCCAGCAATCCGACGGTGGTTGCAAAGCTGCCACGAGCGAAAAGTTGAAACGACTACTCCGCCATCCATCATTCCGATGAAGTCTGCGATCCCTGCAAGAGACTGACGAAATCGCCGTCGAAATCCCTCAGGAACTCGTGCATGTCGAGGACATCATCGGCATCAATCTGAGACATCTCCCGAAATTTGACCCATTCTTCCGGCGTCAATTCGACGATGCTCTCAGCCTCCTCAGTCTCCCTTATAATGGCAAAGATCAATCCCCGCGTGTGGCATTGACTACAGCTCACCGCCATGACCCAGAGCTCATCGCGGTGGTCTATGATATGGATATCCTCCGGCTCGTAACGGCTCTGGCAGACAGCACATTTTATGTTCGTTATCAAATGCTTAATGAAAAGGTGTTTGGCCAACCCATCGTCAACGCTCATGGTTCCTTCCTCTCAATCCCAGATTGAGGTCCAGATCACAATTCATAGTGCGCACTTCCTTGACCTGGCCACCGGGATTATTCTAATCCTCTCTTTCGACAATTACCCTGACCGGAGGAGCAAGGTCGGGCAGGAGTTTAATGGGCACGTAATAAGAGCCCAGTTCGCGGATAGGTTCTTCTAATTCTACTTTGCGTTTGTCAATAGCCTGACCTATCTCACGCTCAAGGGCCTCTGCAATGTCGGCATTGGTAATAGACCCATAAAGCCTATCCTTCTCCCCAGCCTTGACCCGAAAAGTCAAGGTCACTTGCGAGAGGGTCGTGGCCAGCGACTCGGCTTGCATTTTCGCACGTTGCTGACGTCTGGCCTCAGCCTGGCGTCGAAGCTCAGCCTGCTTGAGGGCTCCCGCCGTAGCCGGCACAGCCAGGCCCTTGGGAATGAGGAAATTGCGTGCGTAGCCATCGGCTACCTTCTTGACCTCACCGGCACTACCCAGATTATCCACACTCTCGATCAAAAGTACCTCCATAAAGTCCTCCACCCATTTGTATTCGTTTACCGTGTCTAGCCGCCAGCCAGGTCGAAATCTGCGGCTTGAGGGCGCTATGCGCCGGTCGCCCGCCTGCGCAAGCGAGGCGGCACTGTCCACGTGGGCGGACAGCCAGCGGAGTGCTTCAGCAGACTTAATCATACACCAAAACAGCCTAAAACTCAAGTTCAGACGGCCGAGACGTGCAACTCGTGCCGTGCAGCAGAGAAATCAGCGTTCCCTGGGTCTTTGTATTTCCTGTAAAGTGTGGTATAATACGGGCCGACTTCCTGAAACGTGCTGTACCGGTCAGACTGCTTGAGAGGAGAATGAGAACAGTATATGAATAAATCCCTGTTGGTTATCCTCATTGGAGTGTTGGTTTTAGGAGGAGTGCTAGGGTGTCTGGGATGTCCGCTCACCTCGTTGATTGCCAGAGCTCCGACGCCGGCGCCGGTGCCCACCAGGACGCCTAAGCCAACTTTCACCCCACCTCCAACGGCTACTGACACGCCTATCCCTACCAACACACCCAATGTGCCCCCGACTGATACCCCCTCTGCGCCGCCCACCCCTGTTCCCACACCGACCTCCATCTCCCAGCCGGAAGCCACAGTAGCGGTCAAAGCCCTGAATGTGCGCTCTGGTCCTGGCACAAACTACAGCAAAGTCAAACAGGTGAAAGAAGGGGAGAAATTAAAAGTCATCGGGCGGACGGAGGCCGGTGATTGGCTGAAGATAGTGACCGGCGACGGCCAGGAGGGTTGGGTGGCGGCAGAGTTTGTGACCGTCAACGCCGACCTGGGGCCGGTGGCCGTGGCCCAGGCTCCACCCACACCCACTCCGCTGCCGGCGACGCCTACCCCCACCCCGGCACCGCCCACACCCACGCCGCCTCCCCAGCCGACGGCAACGCCCAGGCCAGCCTACCGCTACAGTATAGGCCGCATAGGATGTACGCCCAACTGCGGAACCTCTGGGGCAAAAGGTACAGTCTACACCGACCGAGCTGGTAGTGGAAGGGTAAACGGCGTCTACGTCAAAGTCTGGGCCGATGGTTGGGAAGGAGCCTGGTCCAATCAAACATACGATGGCACCTGGCAAGTGCTTTTTGGGCCTGGGCCAAGAGGTGGAAAGTGGTACGCTGCTGTTTACTCGCACGACAAAAAGGAACAGCTTTCAGAGATAGCCGAGTTTACCACCGACTGGGAGCCATGCGAACCGAACTCGGGCGGCTGCCAATGGGCAGAGGTGGATTTCGTAGGCAACTGGTAGGGCGTGATGCGCAGTTCCAGAGAGGACAGGGGGCGGAATCCCCGCGCCTGGGTTGGGCCGGATTACCGAACTATTTTCTTAACCTTCATGAGCTCCGGGCACCCTCCCGC
>JAOZOT010000696.1 GCA_029933115.1 Anaerolineae bacterium
CCGGCGCGTAGTGGTAGGCGCCGATGGGGGTGCCCACCCACAGCGAGCCATCGGGCGCAAAGGCGAGGGCGGTGATGCTGACGGGCGCCCCATCGTGGGCGCTGAAAGTGGTCCAACTTTGTCCATCGAATTGAGAGAGGCCATAGCCCGTGCCGAACCACAGCCTGCCGTCCCGGTCCTCGACGATGCCGGTGACCAGTTTGTGGGCCAGGCCGTCTTCGCTCTCGGGGTAAGAGGTCCACGTCTGCCCGTCGAAGCGGGAGGCTCCATTGGTGGTGCCGAACCACACGGACCCGTCCGAGGCCACGGCGACGGATTGAACATCGTTGGCTATCAGCCCATCTGCGGTGGTGTAGGTGGTCCACTTTTGGCCGTCGAAGCGGGAGACGCCTCCCCTGGTGCCGGCCCACACCGTGCCCTCCGGGGCCACGGCGATGGCCGGGACGGTCTTGTGCGCCAGGCCGTCCTGCGTGGTGTAAGAGGTCCACTTCTGGCCGTCAAAATGAGAGACACCTTCGGTGGTACCGGCCCACACGGACCCATCCGGGGCCACGACCAGAGACAAGATGTTGTCGTATTGGGGCAGACCATCCTGGCTGGTATAAGTAGTCCAGTTCTGGCCGTCAAAGCGAGAAACGCCGTAGCCGAAGGTGCCGATCCACAGTGTGCCATCCGGCGCCACGGCCAGGGATTTGACGTTGTCATCTGCCAGGCCGTCTTTGTGTGTGTAGGTGGTCCAGTTCTGCCCGTCGAAGGTGGAGAGGCCATAGCCGTCGGTGCCGAACCAGGCCACGCCATCCGGGCTCACGGCGACGGATAGGATGCTATCCTTCGCCAGGCCCCCGTCGGTGTTGTACTGGGTGTATTGGGTCCAGGCCGGCGCCGGCTGGGCCGCCGCCGGGGCAGAGGTGGGTTCAGCCGCCGCCACCGGGGGTATCTCTACGCCTTCAGCGTAACCCACCAATTCGACGGCGTCAATCTCGTTCCAGGGAGCCTTAATCGCCGATTGGTCAATGGTGATCTTGACTCCGACCGCCAGGTAGTCGGTCTCCCCGACCGGGATGGAGAGGGTATAGGGACATTCCACCTTGCCTTCGGGTTCCCCCCGATAGATGTTGTGGTACTCTCCTTCCGTATCTATCAGGTCAACGGACGACACCTGGTCTGGAGTATTGGATTGGATGACGTTCACCTGGGTGGGTTGCACCGGGATATCGTAGCTCAGTTCGAGCCACTCGACGGTATCCGGTTGAGAGCCGGCCCAGGCCGTGCTGTGATCGCCGCAGTCCAGGGTGTCCGGCGCGCCGGTGGCCTGGCCGGCGGACCACTTGCTGTCGCCGTACTGGGAGCTGGCAACAGCGGAGCTGGCCCATTGACGGATCTCCCCGCCCGCGCTGACTTCGCCTTCGCCTGCTGGCACTTCTTCAGTCGCAACCTCCTCCCCGGCTTCGGCCGCTGGCGCGGGGGGTGGTTCGGGGGTAGCAGTCGGTTCGGCAGGCGCGGTTGGCCTGGGGAGAACAGCCGTGGCCGCAGCAGCGGGTCCTGGAGTCTCCGCCGGGGTCGGCTGGGCTGCCTTTTTGCCGCCCAACAGACCACAGGGCAGACAGGCCAAGGTGGACAGGGCCAACGTCAGCAGAACAATGAGAGATACAAGTTTGCGATTCATCGGAAATTCTCCTTGGATTTGTTTGATTGGTTAATACTGCAACCACACTTTTTCGCCATGTCATTTAATCTGCATACACGTCAGGGTTGATGCTGATAATGATGTTGACTCTGCCACCT
>JAOZOT010000180.1 GCA_029933115.1 Anaerolineae bacterium
TCCAAAGAGCTCGTACAGGCCAGGCCAAACGCCGTGGGGTGGGATTCAGCCACAAGATAAACAGCAGCAAAATGGGCCAATTGCCTGGGAAGACACAGGTCATCACAAGCGCAAAGTAAAGGGTAACGCCCCCGCAGGGGAAGAGGGCATACCAGATGTTGAAAATATCCTTGTCTTTGTCGCAATAGGGGTCGGTAAAGCGCCCGGTGGCACGCCAGCGTAGTAGCGCCAGCGAGCCAAGGGTCACATAGCCCACCCACAAGGGCACGGCCAGATTCACGCGCCACCGCAGGCCGGGGAGAGGCAGGGCAGGCAGGTGGGTCGTCATCACCGCCAGCAGCACAGCCATCAACGTGGCCTCCGTCAGCAACGTGGCCGTGTAGAGGCGTTTTGTGCGAGAACGCCCACGCCGCACAGCATAGGTGGCCGTGCGAGTTCGTGCGTCGTTATCCAGATCGGCCAACTGTTGTCCCACCGCGATGGACAGACCTTTGCTCCCGACATAGGTGACAAAAGCCCACATATCCATTCCGCCAAAGTGTCCCAAGGCGGCGAAGAAAATCAAACCGGGCAGGATGAACTGAGCGAGCGCCGGCGACCACAAGCCGAACACTCCCCGCTCCTTGAACCGCAGTGGCGGGAGCGAATAGAACGTGGCGTCCAGAAGCCATAGTATCCACAGGGGCAGAAACCGGGGACGCGGCCAGAAGCGCAGGCTGACCACAATGGCCAGGGCCAACACACTGCACAGCAAGAGAAACGCCCGTCGGCGGTCAAGTCGGGCGAAGGCGTTCGGCTTGCCCTGGCGGGGGTCAAGGGCCCGGTCGCTGAAATCGTTCACCAGGAAGCCGTAAGCGGCGGATGCGGCGGCGAGAATCAGCAGGCAAATGAAATCACGAATGTAGGACGTCCCAAACTCGCCATAGGCCAGAGAGACATAGGACACAATAAGGAACAGGGGCAGGATCTTGTCGAAAGACCAGTCCTCCCAACGTATCAGGCGCTTCAAATCTTGGATCAAAGCCATTATGCTCCCCTTCACCTTCCCTGCCCCAGCAGAGCGGTCTTGAGGGTCCTGACCTCGCTCACCTTTATTTCACCCAGCAGCAGCAACAGTAAAGCGTAGATGAGGGCCAGACCGGCGTAGGCGGCCGGCAACCACAGCCCCGAAAAAGGCGTCGCTCGCGCTATAAGATAGAGGATGCCCGAAGCCAAAAGGATACGGGTCAGGGACAGCCAGGGGACTCGTATCCGGAACCCGGCGAAAATGTAGGTGGCCGCCGCCGCAGAGCCGAGCAAAGCGGTCAGGGTAGTGGCCAGGGCAGCCCCTCGCAGCTCAAGCACCGGGATCAGCGACCGGCTGAGCATCACATCTACCGGTATCAAGGCCAGGCCGATGATCATGGCCACGGTTATTCCTCCACCGGCCATGGCGGCGGTGGTCAGGATGTAAAATAAAGCCAACAACCCGGCCCCAAACACAAGGACGCTGAAAGCGGCAGCAGCCCCCAGGTAAGCTCCGCCGTAGACGAAGGCCACTATGGGCTCTGACGTGGTGCTGAGCAGAACGGTGACCGGCAGCAACACCAGCAGGGCAATGCGCAGGGAATGTCTTATGTACGCGGCTGTGCGTTGATTGTCTCCTCTGGCCACTGCGCCGGCGATAGAAGGAAACAGGACCATTGACAGAGCAGACATGATGAAACGCGGGATTTTGGCCAGGGTCGCCGCAGAAGCATAAATGCCCGCCGCCATACCCTCCCCCAACATGGCTTTCACCAGGATCAGGTCCAGATTAGCCAGCAGCGAAACGGTGCAGCCAAAGGCGGTGAACTGGAGCGCAAAGCGAAGCAGTTTCACCAGCGGGAAGCTGCCCGCCTCCTGGCCAGGCCGATCAAGGTACCAGGCCGCCAGCGCGGCCAGGGCTGTGGCCAGGATCAGGCCCCACAGTGCCCCTTTGACGCCCAGGCCGAGGTACACTGCGCCCAGAATCAAGAACACCCTGGACACGCAAAAGACGGACAAAGCCAGAGCCTGCCGGCTGAAAAATCTCCTCCCGTTCAAAGCGCCGGAGTTCACCCGGTAAAGGGCCGCCACCGGTATCACCAGGGACGACAGACGGATGTAGCCCGACAACCGGGGATCGTTGAGCAAATCGGCCAGCGGCCGAGCCGAAATGAACAACAGGGCGCACACGGCCAAAGAGACCGACACCTGAACCCTGCGGGCTTCGTCCACCGGGCGGGTGCTCAGATTCTCGTGCTCGGCCACATATTTGGCCAGCGCCTTGGGCACGCCTATCAGGGTGAGGGTTTCGGCAATAATTATCAAGGAAACGACGACGCTGAAAACGCCGTACAATTCAGGGCCCAGCAGTCGCCCCAGCCCAACGTTCACCAGATAACCGCTCAAGACAAAGAGGGCCTGGCCAACTGTTAAATACAGGCTGCCTCTGGCTATAGTCATTCCTGTGGACCCTTGCTCTTCTATCAGACTTGCCAGATTATCCAACTCCTCGATTGTTGCAAAAGTCAGGTTTGTGATGCACTCTGCACCTCGGATTTGACCGCCCTAAACTTCCCGGAGGGCTCGAGGGGAAGCGACTCGGTTGCCACTACAGCGACCTGAGCTTCTTGAGCAACGATACGTTGACAGCAGGCCTCGACCTCGGCCAGCGTTGCCGGGCTGAATTTTGCGTCGGGGACGATCCGAACCAAAATGCGCGCTGGAGCTTCCTGAACGACCTGGAACTGCCCGATGCCGGGGATTTCCCTGATCGTTGCCATAAATTGATAGGGAGAAACTTTGCGGCCACCGGGCAACACAATCAAATCTACCAGGCGACCTTCAACCGGTCCCATCAGAGGGAAACCCCGGCCACAGGGGCAGGGTCCTGCCAACGGCGCCGCCACGTCACCCAGGCTGTAACGGATAAAAGGCATCGTATAGCTGAAAAGAGAGGTGCATACCAGCTCTGCGCGTTCACCAGGCCGGGCTGGACGCCCGTCCACCAGGAACTCTACCAAAACCAGGTCACTGTTGATGTGATAGCCCGTCCCCGTAGGGCACTCCCAGGCGATGTTCCCAAATTCCATGGTGCTATAGAGATCAAAGATGGGAGCACCGAATCCCCGCCTGATTGTCTCACGTGTTCCTTTATCCAAGACCTCGGCCCCAGTGCATACGACGCGAGGCCTGACCTCTGTGACTCCTCTTTCAATTAGAGCCTGGGCCAGGCACTTGAGGGCTGAGGGGTAGCCGTGGATATGTTGAGGCCGTATCTGTCGCAACCTGGCGAACTGCACGTCCAAGTCATCGTAGACGCACACGTGATACTTCCGAAATATACCCCACCTTTGAAACCACCACCGGTTCTGCCCTTCGTCGCGCCTCCTATCAACCATAGCTTGACGATCGGTCAACCGATAGCCTGTCTCCGTAAAAGCTCGTAAAAAAACCAGGCTTTTCAGCCAATGTTCTTGGCGACTAAAGCGGATTTGAAAGGGCATACCGGTTGAGCCACTCGTCATAACAGATATGTCGTTGTGACCGTCCCTGTGCAGTGCAACCAGCGCTTGTTTGGGCTGCTCGCGCAAGACCGCCTTCGTCGTGACCGGTAAGGCCCTCAGATCGTCGGGCGAGCGAATGTCCTCCGGTCTCAGGCCAACCCGGTCGAACAAACGCCGATAATAGGGAACGTGCTCGTAGGCGTGCCGCACTACAGCAGCCAGTCTGCGCCTTTGTAGATCAAGCAACCGCTCAGGCGGCAAATACAAATTGCGCCGCAGTTGATAGAACCAGAAGGGGATATACACTACGTCTGGCACATGTTGCATCATCACATTTGCTCCAAGCATCTCTCGCTACTTCTCTCCTTCCTTTCCTCAAAAGAATCCACAGGAACCTTGAGCAAACTCCAGTCTTGTTGTCGAGAAGGGTCAGACCATAGGGCAGATACCCCAGTCGAATCTTACCCCAACCAATCACACTCAACTGTTGAACAGGTCAGTTTATGATGTGCCCTCATAATTATCTTGACAATGTCACATTAACATAAGATTATCCTTTTGCAGGCTCCAAGCGGACGATAGTCCGCGTTTTGGGCGGTGGACTGTCGTCCACCGCGAGCCTGTGAGGGATTTGACCATTAGAAGGCCAAATGTGACATTGTCGTATTATTCAGGATTCAGGGCAATGCGTCGAACCCACTCCCAGCCTAACACTCTCAAATGGGTGAAAGTGCCCATTTGCCGGGAGCCGAAACTGCGCCACATCGCCAAGGAGGGCTTATTATGCCGTTCAACCAGCCCTATTGCGTGGCGAGCGCCCATCGCTCTGAAATGTTGATCTTGCAATCCGGTCAATGCCGTCAACAGTCCTTGACGGCGGTGATCAGAGGCTGTGAACGAACCATAGTAATAGGCAGTTCCGGTCGGTAGAGGCAACTCAATATAGTCAAGATCCCAGCTCGTATCAAAGGTGCCCCACGTATAACTAACCACCTCCGAGTCCTTGAGGGCAATAAAACATACCCGGCCCATAGCCATCCGGCGGGCAAACAGACGTGCTGTGCCCGGGCCCACCAAAGCCGCCAGCGCCGGCAGATCTTGCGGCATGGCACGCCGCACACTATACCCATCCGGTGGAATCGGTGTCGGCAGAGAATCAGACAAGGGGTGACAAAGTACTAGGTAACGCCGGTAGAGGAAGAGAACTGTTCCAACCCGCCGCCCTACCAACTGGGCCGCTGCTCGCCCACCGTGTTTTCGAGCGACGAAGACAGCGTCCGGGATAAGGTATTGGAATCTCTCTAACAATTTCATGTTCCCACCTTCCGACCGAAGCTCGAGAGAGATTTCTGGGAAGAGCGCACACAAAACCCGGCAAGGGCAAAATGCATCGCTCAGGGCAGAAAGTGTCCGGTAGTGAATCCTGCCCTATATCATTTCACAGCCTTCAAGGCAATCCACCAACCTGTGAACTTTTTCATCGCTAGCTCTTTCTTTCCGTATTCCTCGAAAAGCCTGACAATATGCTGAAGTATCTTGTCTACACGCCTGTCATTCAACCTTTCCAGCAACTTGGCTATTGAAGGGAAAAGGAAGGGAACATGCATTATTGCTGTCGTAGCTTCGACAGAGAAACCTGCCCTCTTAAGCATTTCTTCCGTCTCTTTAAACGAATAGCATTTCCCTGCATCGAATTCAAGTTTTCCCCAAACTGGGCACAGATAAGTATTCAAAACAAAAAAGGGATTATGCTTTGTATTCAATGTGAGAATGAACACTCCGCCAGGTCTTAGAATACGATAGATTTCATCTATAGCTGTATCTATTTCATCCACATGGTCCAATGTAGATGGAGACACGACTAAATCAAATGAGCGATCCTCAAAAGGGGTTTCTGTGATAGTGCACTCTGTGCACAGCAGCCTCTTCTCGCCGGGGGACTCGGCCTTCACCTTGGCCAAGCGCAGGATCTCGAAGGAGATATCCATAACCGCAACACGATTAGTGCCCTTGTCACTCAGCCATTCGTATAGGGGATCTCTCCTGAAGGTCAACTCAAATGAGTCTGTCAGGAGAATATCCCCTAAGTTTTTTTTCGTTTTCGTCCACTTCTTGACCAATCGGATATACTCTCTGCTCTTGTAGTCGGCCAAGAGTTCAGGAACATAATATTCTTGGATGTCGTGCGCGACGGCATCCCAATACTTCCTATCCAGTTGCACTTTTTCCTCCATTTCACGATGTGGAAGCCATGGATTTCTCACTACTTATCGAGCCGGTACACGCTTGAAAGAACAATCTCTTCCCCAACCTTTTCTTCAGCAGTTTAGCCAAACTCAGGATTAGAACACTCATGAAGGCCTCCCTATCTGGCCCAACGTGCCTGCATCTTAAGACTAAAGCCGCATTCCGGCGCGCTGCTTCTCGTAGAAAGGACACCATCTCGCCCAAACGGTGCCGTAGGAGTTCCTTCTCCACAAGAACGCACTCTATCTGAGCGATAAACTCCTCTTGGGCCAAGCTCTCCACCTCCATGAGACTCCTTTCCTGACCAACAAGCCGAACCAGATTCCACAGCTTTGTCTCACAGCGGTGGGTAAGGCCAATAGCAGGCACTTCCATAACTGTGGCCATGATAAGCCCATGCAGCCGCATACTGATCATCAGGTCCATCTGGCCCACCACGGCCATGATCTCCTGCGGAGTATACCGACCGATAAGGACCGTTGACTCATGATCCAGCATCCGAGCAAATTCGAGGGAAAATCTCAAATCAACCGGGGGAGCCGGTTCCGGCCTGAACCAACCGTCAGGGTAGCGACCAAATGGGATGAAAACCAGGCTGGCATCTCGCCGGTCAACAAGCTTATCAAGGGCGCGGGCCAGTTCCTGTTTCTTCCCCTCGCCCCACGGCAATAGCTCGTGAATGGCTACTCCCACCCTTAGCCGACCGTCTAATGGCACCCCTTCGCACGTGAGAATCTCCCTGGCTCGTTCGGCCGGAGCTGGCGATAGAGCAAAGGCAGGGTCAGCAGTGACGTATACGTCTTGGCCTACCCCCAGGTCTAACAACAGCTTTCGGGACTCCTCATCCCGTACCGAAATCAGGTCAGCCATATCGGCCGCTAGGCGACAGAGTCCTCGCCCAAGCCACGTGTGCAAGGGACCAATCCCCAAAGCATAGAACACAGTCCGTTTGCGCAAGAGCTTGGCCAGCAAAGTCATTAAGGTGAAGAAGGGCACAGGATACCAATTGTAGATGTCCTGGAACAGCCCCCCGCCACCGATGACCACCAGATCAGCACTGCGAAGCGCACGCCAGATTCCTACAAAGTCCGAGTTGAACACACGCAGCTTGGAACCAACGTAGACGATCTGCTTGACCCGGTGATTGCCTGCCAGAAGTGCGGCAGTGTTCTCTGCGTTGAATGACAGGACAGCGAATTCTGCATCGGGCAGTATCTCCCCCATACCTGCAAGCATGGACAGGAGGATCGCTTCATCGCCGAC
>JAOZOT010000697.1 GCA_029933115.1 Anaerolineae bacterium
AGAGGGTGCGGTCTTCGTGGGTTTTGACCGAGACCAACTCGCCGCGGATTTGGGGGTTGGTGTGAGCGTGAATGTATTGCAGATTGGTAGTCTTGCCGCTCAGGGCCGGGCCATAGTAGACGATCTTCAGGTTGATCTCTTTCAGCCTGCGGTTGATGAACATTTACCCCTCCACCTTTCAAAAGTGCGAAAGTGTGTCCGACCTCCTTCAGGTATCACTGCCCAAAAGGTTGTCCATCTTTTTGCCAAGAGCCTCCGCAAAGCCTGTCCCTAGCACCGAACCGGCCTCTGCCCTCTCTGTCTCAGCCGTGATCTCCAACAGGTCCTCGATAGCGCGGCGGGTGTAAAGCCAGATCATACCAACGCGAGTGGGACGCCCCTTTTTCTCAAAGATGATGGTCAGAAAGAGGTTATCACCTACGTTGGCCGAGTAGACATCGTACCTGGTGCCTTCGTGGTAGTTCAGGTTGAAAGCGGGCCCTTTGTCTCGCAGGTGCCTGGCCATCTCAAAGGCGGTGGCGAACCCGCCCCCAATCAGTGAGATAAGGCTGGTTATGTCCAGGCCCTCACTCACGCCCACCTGGGTGATGAGTTGACCCATGATGTCGGCCAGGATGATGCACTGGGCGCCAATCTCAGAGCGCAACTCGGAAAGGCGACGGGTGATGGTTTCAAACCGCTCGTCGGAGAGGACGAGGAGGTCCTTCTGGCTGATGGCTACGCTTTCCAGAGCTTGTTGTACTACCTGTCGCATCTCTTCGGCCAGGAAGGGTTTGGTCACATATTTGTAGACTTGAAGGCGGCGAGCCTCGGCTTCTACCGCCGTGGACCCGTAGGCGGTCATCAGGATGACCCTGGTGCGTGGGCTCATGGCCCGCGCGGCTTTGATCACTTCCAGGCCATCAATGCCCGGCATCTTTAGGTCGGCGATGATCAGATCGAAGGGTTGTTGGGCGATCTTGATCACGGCTTCTTCACCGGATTGGGCCGTCTCTATCTCATAGTTCTCTGTGCCTGTCAGCAGAGTGGCTTTCAGCAAGGAGACTATGCTTTCCTCATCGTCTACAATCAACAATCTTGCTTTTTCTGCCATACTTCCCTTTCCAGGGCAGCTTTGCACCTATTACTTGACGATGCCAGATCATTTATGAGGTGTCGTCCTTGGGCTCACGACGGGGTGCAGGCTGGCCTCTCTGGTGTGGCAAAGGTGACCTTTTCCACAATTCTGCGAGTCCGTGTGACCCGCTCAGAGCCTGGTCAAGGTCGGCTCAGAGTCCCTTTGCAGGATCTCCCTGACCTTATCCTGGAGACTCTCAATTTCGAAGGGAAATTCTAGATGAAGGATCTGATCATCTGGGTCAGATTGAAATGGTCGGTCGGAGATAATCAACAGTGGAACCTGCCCGATTCGTCCGGCCAGCGAGGCTCTGGCCAGGGCCACAATTGGTTCGCTGGTGGGTGAGCTCATGGCCACTACGATGAGGTCGAAATCCTCACCCCCGTTCTGGGTTTCCGCCCTTTGTCCCTCGAGATGTCGCTGCCCTGGTGAATTCAACGCAAGCCTTACGACTTCCAAATGATTATTTTGTTTCAGGTTCAGTTCTATTGCTCTGGAGAGCCCGTCGTTATCGCTGAGAACAAGGACTCTTTTTCCGGCCAAATCTGCGACCATTGACTTATTCCCCCGTCCCTCCGCTCTACGCCGTCACCGGAGCAAGGTGTGCGGTGCATTTGCTGTCGTTGGGAGGCGCTCAATCAGCGTCAAATCGCAGGCGCTCAACC
>JAOZOT010000181.1 GCA_029933115.1 Anaerolineae bacterium
AGCCTTCTGCAGAATGGTAGCCACCTGAGTGTATGTTGCCATACTGTATCCCTCCTTGTCCGTCGCCCGCCTCCCGGATTCGACGAGCCCGACAATGAGTGCGTCCACATCCACACAGCCCATTATAGCATTGGAGGAGGGATGTGTCAACCTCTCACAACAGGCTTGCAGCAAGCTTGGGCCGTGAGACTCGGCAGATGGACACCTGGCTTCGTAGTACGCGCTTGATTTTCCATCGCCATCACACATCATACTTCACGCATCTAGTGGGGGTGAGCCATGAAAACAAAGAGTATCCTCATCGTGGATGATGACCCCAAAATCAGGAAAACCCTCTCCGGCATCCTCAAAGCCAAAGGATATGCAACCATAGCCGCTGCTACCGGAAAGGCGGCCTTGGATAAGGTCCAAGAGGAGAAACCCCTTGTGGCCCTGATTGACCTCAAGCTGGAGGACATGCCCGGCCTGGAGGTGATGGAAAAAATCAAGGAACACTCCCCAGGCACAGAGTGTATCGTGCTCACCGGATACGCTTCCCAGGCCTCAGCTATCGAGGCGATTAACCTGGGAGCCTATAGCTATATGCAGAAACCCTACGATATGGAGCAACTATTAGTGACGATCCGCAGGGCTGTTGAGAAGCAAGAGACCGAAGAAGCACTATGGGAGGCTTTATCGCGGTTCGAGGCTGTCATCGAGAACACACCTATGGTAGCCATTCAGGGTTTCGACCGGGAGGGCGTCATCCGCCACTGGAATACCGCCTGCGAGCACCTTTATGGTTTCACCGCTGCGGAGGTCATCGGACAGCGCCTTCAGGACATTCTGCTCTCGGGGGAAGACGTCCAGGAATTCGAGCAGATTTTGCAGGACATTTGGCGTACAGGCCAAGCCATTGCACCACGAGAATGGGTGGTGCGCACACGGACCGGCGAAGAGCGATGGGTATACTCCACCATGTTTCCCATCTTCGAGCACGGAGCGGTGAGCGAGGTCTTTTGCATGGATGTGGACATCACCGAACGCAAGCGAGCGGAGGAGGAGCGAGAACGACGCACCCGCGAACTTGCTATGCTCAACGAAATTGGCCAGATGATAACTTCGAGCCTCGACCTCAACGAGGTGCTCGCACTGCTATTGGAGCAGACGCGTCGGGTGTTGGACGCCGAGGCCTGCTCGGTGGCCCTCTTGGACGAGGACGGCGACCTAGTATTCCACCACGCCGAAGGCGAGATAGCCGAGGCAGTGATCGGGCTGCGCCTGAAACCAGGGCAAGGTATCGCCGGTTGGGTGGCCCAAAACGGCCAACCGACACTGGTGCCAGACGCCTATGCCGACCCTCATTTCTACGGCGAGGTGGACTCTGGCTTCACCACGCGCGATGTAGTGTGCGTACCTCTGATCGTCCGCGATAAGATTATCGGCGTGCTCGAGCTCATCAACAAGCGCCAAGGGACGTTCACCGAAGATGACATGCGGATACTGGAGTCGGTCGCTACTCAGGCCGCCACGGCTATTGAGAATGCGCGGCTGCACCAGGAGACCCGCCGTCGCCTGGCCCGCGAAGAGCGCCTGAACGAACTGGCTCACACGCTGGGCGGAGAGATGGAACTGGCCACCCTCATCCCGCGCCTGCTCCCTCCAGTGGTTGAACTGACCGGAGCCGACGCCGGCACAGTGGCCATCCTCGATCCCGACCGGGAGGTCATCACCTATCCTTACAACTACAACCTGCCGGACGCGCTGGCAGGTGTGGAGGTGCCGGCCGAGAGCGGACTGGCCGGGCACACTATGCAGGTCTGCCGCCCGGTGCTACTGGACGACTACCGCCAACACCCAGACGCTTTGCCATCCTGGGTGGAAGCCGGGGTACGTTCCATGCTGGCCGTGCCCCTGCTGGTCGGTGACGAAGTGGTAGGGGCTATGGGGCTGTTCAGCCTAGAGGAGGTGCGGCCTTTTGGAGCAGAAGCCGTAGCCGCGGCCGAAGCAGCCGGTCGCCTGGCTGCTGTAGCCATTCAGCGCGTCCGACTTTTCGAGGCAGAGCAGAAACGGCGACAGGAAGCAGAGACCTTGCGGGAAGCAGCGTTGGCACTGACTGCAACCCTGGATCGAGACGAAGTAATCGAGCGCATCCTGGTTCAGTTGCAAGAGGTAGTCCCCTACGACAGCACCTCGGTTCAGTTGCTCAAGGGAAACCAACTGGAGATTGTAGGCGGGCGTGGCTTTCCCAACTTGCCGGACCTGCTGGGCACCTCCTTCCCGATAGACGGTGACAACCCCAACAGAGAGGTGGTCCGCACCCGGGCCCCTTTCATCGTGGAGAATGCCCAGGCTGTGTACGAGGGATTTCGACAAGACCCACACCTGCAAGCCGCTATCCGCTCCTGGCTGGGAGTGCCCATGCTGGTGGGCGACCGCCTGATTGGGATGATCGCCCTGGACAAGCGAGAGCCGGGGTTCTACACCCAAGAACACGCCCGGCTGGCCCTGAGCTTCGCCGCCCAGGCCGCCATTGCCATTGAGAACGCCCGCCTGTTTCAAGAAAGCCAGAGGCGCGCCGAGGAGATGGCTGCCCTGCGCCAGGTGAACCTGGCCACCCTCTCCACCCTGGAACGAGATCGAGTTTTCGAAATCATGCTTGACCAGTTGGGCACAGTCGTTGATTACGACACAGCAGCCATACAAGTCATCACCCCCGATGGAAGGCAAAAGATGATAGCCGGACGGGGCTCCATCATTCATGATCAGAGCATGTGGGACGGCTTTGACGTGAAGGGTAATAAGCTCGTGCAAGAGATGAGGGAGACCCGGCAACCGGTAGTAGTTCACGATACTCACACCGATGAACGTTATGAGAAAATAGGAAACTGGGAAGCGTTCCACTCCTGGGTTGGAGCTCCGCTCTTTGTAAAAGACGACCTGATCGGTTACCTGGCCGTGGAGAAAACCTCCCCCGGCTTTTACGACGAGACCACAATCCAACTCCTGGGCGACTTTGCCCAGGCGGCAGCCATCGCCCTCGAAAACGCCCGGTTATACGAAGACATCCGCCGAGAGAGGGATTACTCTCAAACGCTGATCGCCACGGCCAACGCCCTAATCGTAGGGCTAGACCTGGACGGACGCATCACCCTGTTCAACAACTTCTGCACAGAGATCACCGGCTACAGCCAAGAGGAAGTGCTGGGCCGGGATTGGTTCACCACCCTGGTGCCAGAACGGGAACGCTTGCCGATGAAGCAAATCTTCCAGAAACTCGTAGAACAGGGCCTCCCCAAGGAATACGAAAGTCCCATCCTCACCAAAGACGGTCGGGAACGAGTTATCGCCTGGAGCCACACCGTGATTGGCGATGCCGAAGGGCGGCCGGTGAGCGTGCTGGCCATCGGCCAAGACATCACCGAGCACAAACAACTGGAAACCCAGCTCCGCCGGGCGCAGAAGATGGAGGCTCTCGGCCAGTTGGCCGGCGGCATCGCTCACGATTTCAACAACCTGCTGACCACCATCGGCGGCTTTGCCGAGCTCTTGCTGCGAAAGGCTCCCGAAGGCAGCCGCCAATATGAGGACCTGCGCCAGATCAAGATCGCTGCCCAGCGCGCCGCCGACCTGACCCGCCAATTGCGCCTCTTCACCCGCCAGGAGGAAGGAGAACGCCGTCCCGTCCAACTGAACAGCGTGGTCGAGGAAACCCGTGATCTGCTGGCACGCTCTCTTCCCAAAGAAATCACCATCAAGCTGCGCCTGGATTCAGAGCTATGGGCGGTGGAGGCCGACCCATCGCAACTCAGCCAGGTGCTGATGAACCTATGTGTCAACGCCCGTGACGCCATGCCCAATGGCGGCATTCTCACCCTGGAGACACGCAACGTGACCTTGGACGAAGAATATGCGCGGACGGTCCTGGAAGCCCGGCCAGGACGCTACGTTTGCCTCAGCGTCTCCGACACCGGCTGCGGGATGAGTCCAGAGGTGCAGGCTCGGCTGTTTGAGCCCTTCTTCACCACCAAAGAACGGGGCAAAGGGACAGGATTGGGCTTGGCCGTGGTCTACGGCATCGTCAAAGGGCACGGCGGCTTTATCAACGTCTACAGCGAAGAAGGACGGGGGAGTACCTTCCACATCTATTTGCCGGCCATAGCACTGACGGCGAAGGAGAAAGAGGTTGAAATGTTGGAACTACCCGCCGGCACGGAGACCATCCTGCTGGTGGACGATGAGGAGGCAGTGCGCGAATTGGGGCAGCGTGTCCTGGGGCGTTGTGGCTACACCGTGTTGACGGCCGAGAACGGCGTGCAGGCCCTGGAGGTGTACCAGGCCCATCAAAAGGAGATTGCCTTGGTGGTGCTGGATGCGGTGATGCCACAGATGGGAGGGAGGGAATGCCTGCGGCGGTTGCAGGAGTTGGACCCCCAGGTGAAGGTGCTCATCAGCACCGGGTACACGGCCGACGACTCGGCACAGAAGCTGATAGCCGAGGGTGCGTTGGGGGTGGTGGAGAAGCCATTTCAACTTCAGGACTTTGCTATCGCCGTGCGAGCGGCCCTCGACAAGTAGGAGCATTTCCGCGGCCGCTCGTAGGTCGCGAGGGCGGACGTGCGGAGTGTGGTCATGGATCTCGCATCTCAAACGTGAGATCTTTGCCATTGAGGGTAATGAGGAAGTGGTTTAAGACATCACGGCCAAGGAGGATATTGCCACGCGGTGCGGCGACGACTTCGATTGATTCGAGCTTGTATCCCGCGATCTCCAGGTCAACAAAGTATGCGATTCTCCTTGTCTCAACGCCATCGTAACTCGTCATCATGATCGGCATCTCAGGAATGAGTCGCAGATCATCCACGAGTGATGGCGGAATCACAGTAATGTCTGCGCCTGTATCAAGTTTGCCAGGCAATGAGCATTTGGGCTCGGCGCGTCCTACAGGCCGGACGGTCACGTCCACCACTGGGCCGGGTGGATTCAGAGTAGAGTTGTATTTCATTGGCGTACCACCTCAGGCGAATCAATTGTATAAACGCGGGGAGTCTCGCGGACTTCAACCATGAGGATAGGACGGTAGCCATATTTGGAATAGACACGTCTGGCGAGGGCTCGCTTGTCCTCATCAGAATCCACAAGTTGGCCATTGAGGATAGCCACCTGCTTGCCCTTGTGCGTTTTCAGCAACTCAGGTTTGATTCGCTCAAAGGCAGCAATCTCCTCTTGCAGGAGACGCTCCTGCTCCTCCTGCCACGCCCTGGCTTGTTCGTGCTCTTGCCATTTGACAAACTTTTGATAATCGGCCAGGGAAATCAGTACGGCGATTGGTTTCCCTTCGTGTTCCAGGACAATGGGGCCCTGGATCAATTGGCTTGTTTCAATGCTCAAGGAGTAGGCCGCTTGGGCTTCCTTAAGAGTTATGGTTTTGGGCACGTTCCTCACCTCCGCCCCAAGTATACGCCCGAACGCAGGGTTTGTCAAGCGAGGTGACGGTGCTCATTGTGCAAGCCTCTCGGATGAATCAACTGGCGATTGCCTACGGCCTCGCAGCCTCGAACCACGGAGCATGTCTTTATGAGTTTGCGCTCGTTCATTGCCAAGGCCCAAAAAACCGGCCACCTGGTGACCATCACCAAAGAAGTTGACCCATACTTGGAGATGGCCCGTGTCATCAACGCCCTCGACGGTCAACCGGTGCTCTTCACCAAAGTCAAAGGCTCATCCTATCAAGTCATCTCCGGTCTTTGCTCTGCCAGAGAGTACCTTGCCCTCGACCTGGGCGTTGACCGGGATCAGCTTCTGTTCGCCCTAATCCAGGCCCTGGAGAACCCCATCGCCCCGCCGATAGTCGCCTCGGCCCCCTGTCAAGAGGTAGTTGAGGAAGAGGTGAACCTGGATACCCTGCCTATCCTGACCCACCTGCCTGATGACGGCGGACCTTACGTCACGGCCGGGGTGGTCATCGTCAAAGACCCTGACTACGGGCGCAACATGTGCTTCCATCGCCTGATGCGCATCGGGCCTCGCCAGTTCGCAGCCCGCATAGTCGAGGGGCGAGGGACCGCTACGGCCCTCCAGAAAACGTCAGACGAGCTGGAAGTCGCTATCTGTCTGGGCAACTCTATCCCGGTGCTGCTGGCGGCGGCCATGTCGCCCCCCAAAGGGGTGGACGAACTGAGCATCGCCAACGCCCTGCGCCCCACCCCCCTGGTCAAATGCCGCACCGTAGACCTGGAGGTGCCGGCCGATTCCGAGTTCGTCTTGGAGGGGCGCATCACCCGGCGCACTGTCGCCGAAGGCCCCTTCATTGACCTGACCGAGACCTGGGACATCGTGCGCCAACAGCCGGTCATCGAAATTGATTGCCTCACCCATCGCCGCCATGCCATCTACCACGCCCTTTTGCCCGGTCGCATGGAGCACAAGCTGCTCATGGGTATGCCCCGCGAGCCGACTATCTACGCTGCGGTGAACCAGGTCTGCCGGTGCAAAAACGTTCTGATCACGCCGGGAGGCATGTCCTGGCTCCACGCTGTGGTGCAAATTGTCAAGCAGGCTCCCGACGATGGGCGTAAGGCTATCGCCGCCGCTTTTCGCGGACACACTTCCCTCAAACACGTCGTGGTGGTAGACGAGGATGTTGACCTCTTCGACCCGGCCGAGGTGGAGTGGGCCATCGCCACCCGTTTCCAGGCCGACCGTGACCTGGTCGTGCTGGAAGACCAGCCTTCCAGCTCCCTTGACCCCTCGGCCACCCACATCCCCGGCCAGAAAACTCGTACCAGCAAAATGGGATTGGACGCCACCATCCCCTGGCACAAGCCCACAGGCGAACTGCGCACCAAGGAGGAACGAGAAGGGTTCAAAAAGGTAGGGTATGGGAAAGTAGATGTATCCGTCTACCGTGCCTCTGGGTAGTCGCCCTCTGCCGGCCCTGCCTGGTGATCAATCGCCAGACTGACAGCGTGTCTGAAAAATGCTCGTAGTGGCGACTTGAGTCGCTAACGACCGG
>JAOZOT010000698.1 GCA_029933115.1 Anaerolineae bacterium
AAAAAAGTTGGAAACGGCAAAGATGAACTCAACCGGGCGCAAGCATTTGCTGTATGACCTCTTGATGAAAGGTGGCAAGGCTTTGCCTCGTTTGGCAATGCCTGTGCTCACACTCGGTGTAATTGTGGCCTGTTCGCAGCCACAACCAACGACCACGCCGGCCGTTGAAGCGATACCGAGGGCCACAGCCCCCGCGAGGATAATGCCGCTGTCAGAACCCACACCTATGCCCACTGTACCGCCAACGGCGAACCCCACGCCGACGCCTGCTCCTTATGTGCACATCGTCAGAGCCGGTGAAGACTTGAGCTACATCGCTTACAGTTTGGGCTGTACTGTGGAGGACATCATCCAGGCCAATGCTCTTGACGACCCCAACAGTCTCCAGGTCGGCCAACGCCTGGTGATTCCATCGCTGACGCTGCGCACAGGCCCTGGCAAACTCCTTCTGCCCGATAGCGAGTTCGTTTACGGTCCAGCCTATCTCGAATTCGACGTAGGTGCATTCTGCGCTACGCATCCTGGCTACCTCAATAGCTATCAGGAAGAGGTGAATGGGAAGTTGCTCAGCGGTCCGGCTATTGTGGAGATGATAGCCCGGCGCTACAGCGTGGGTCCTCGTGTGCTGCTGGCTATGTTAGAGTTCAAAAGCGGATGGGTGGACGATCCCACGCCTACGGCCTTGGAATATCCACTGGGACGAACAGAGGAATGGCAGAGTGGGTTGCTGTATCAACTGGCCTGGGCCGCCGACCAGCTTAACTGGGGCTACTACGATTGGAAGGGGCGGGGCAGGCGCGTGATACGCCTGGCCGATTGGAGCCGCGCTCAGTATGGCCCCGGGCTGAATGCAGCCACGGCTGCGGTGCAATACTTCCTGGCCCACGACGCCACCTGGGACCAGTGGCAGATCTTCTGCGGCGATGGCCCCGACTCTTTCATAGCCACCTACCGGCGGTTGTTCGGTGATCCGTTTGCGCGGTCGCTGGACCCCGTGGTGCCGCCGGATTTGGAGCCCCCTGAACTGCGCTTGCCCTGGGAGAGTGGACACACGTGGTATTTCACAGCCGGCCCGCACGGCGGATGGAACAACGGAAGCGCCTGGGCTGCCCTCGACTTTGCACCGCCGGGTGAGATAGGCTGTCGGGTAGCCGACGAGTGGGTGGTGGCTGCTGCCTCAGGATTGGTGGTGCGCAGCGAAAAAGGTGTGGTGATGCAAGACCTGGACGGGGATGGTCACGAGGAGACGGGGTGGAACCTGCTCTATATGCACGTGGCGACTGAGGGGCGGGTGCCGGCCGGCATCATGCTGGAGCAGGGAGATCGGGTGGGACACCCCTCCTGTGAAGCCGGCTTCTCCACTGCTGCTCACGTGCACCTCGCCCGCAAGTACAATGGAGAATGGATTCCGGCCGATGGCCCCTTGCCCATGATCCTCTCCGGCTGGCGAGCCCACGCCATTGATGCTTATGAAGGGACCCTGACCAAAGGCGACCTCGTCCGCACCGCGTGCGAATGTCGCGAGGACGAGTACAACGGGATTACGGCGGAGTAGAAATCTCCGCCGTGACTTGGCTCGTAAGCCATCGCAGGTGGTCGAAGCCACAGATCTGTGGCTGGAGATTCTTACAGGTGCGACGCACTTGAGAAGTGTGTCGCACCTTGTCTGGTTGTGGAGGGTTGGCCAAGCATTTATATGGACCTGTGCAATTAGTCATCATCACCCTTGCGAAGGTTGCAAATAAACTTGCCGGCGAGGTGACCTTTAGCCTGCGAAGC
>JAOZOT010000699.1 GCA_029933115.1 Anaerolineae bacterium
CTACGGGGCGCGGTGGTACGACCCGGTGCCGGGGCGGTGGATCCAGCCTGACACCTTGGTCTCTCACCCTCGCAACCCCCAAGCCTGGAACCGCTACAGCTATGTCTTGAACAATCCCCTCTACTACGTAGACCCCACCGGTCATCAACAGGCTGTTGTCGGAGCCGGCATAATCGCGCTCGAACTGATAGACCCCGTGCCCCTCGACCCACTGGTCATTCCGGCGGCGGTGACTTTGATCGCTTCCGACCCGTGGGTACAACAGGCGCTAATGTGTGCCCACCTCTATGGTCCCTATGCTCCCGCCCTTGCCGAGCAGGCGAGTAATGCGGGTCAGGGGCTAGGTGACGCTCTGCAACGAGCAGGGAACACGGCCGGTCAGAATCCATTTGATCCAAACGACCCGTTCCGTAACGCACCAGAAGAGATCAGAAAAGGGGTTGAGAGCCTACGCCGTCAGATTAATAATGCGAACAACTATGCTAAATTTCGCCATGGCGCGCAGGCCCACTTGAGCAGAGCCGAGTACTACTATCGGCAAGGGACGCTTCAGTCGGTGAATCCGACGGGGACAGGGTCAATCGACCTGGTGCTGAACAATAACACCGCCGTGGAAGTCAAGTATTGGAGTGCAGAATACACATTCTCCTCTAAAGGGTTAGATATCCTTGCCAGGCAATTTAGCAACTTCAGCAATCTTGGTTTTGACCGGATCACTGTTGAATTCGTCCAGACACAAGGAGATCCGGTCACGGCAGAAATGCTTGCCCGGTTGCAGGAACAACTTGCAAGTCGCGGGGTGGATCTCTCGAACTTCGCGTTCACCATCGTCGCAAACCCAGGGATTCCCTGACGGGAGGACGGTATGGCAAAACAGGTTAAAGACTTTAGCTATGACGTTTCCCTTTTCTTTCTGCTTTGTAAAGGGGTACCAAATGTGGATAGCGTTAAACCGCTGGCACACCTTCTGGCCCAGGAAGGATTTCATCCATCTCCGGCAAAAGGCGGAGAGGAACTATACGTCGTGTCGGACATCAATGCACTGGTTGAGGCTCGATTTCAAGACTGGGAGGCTACCGGCAAGGTTTTTGGGGGCCTGCTACGTGAAGTCGCTTTTCCCTTGCTCATGGAAGAATTTCCGGCAGATAAGATCAAATGTTACTTTGCATGGAACGTTCACAAAGGCGAGCGAGTCTCGATAACCCTGGGTGGGCAAGTGTGGGCCTCTCGCGAAGAGCAGAAGACACATCAGGAGCCCTTCGCACAAAGACTGCTGATGATTGCGCTTAAGCTCTACCCGCTGGTTCAGCCCGTATATGGATACATGGGTGACCCCGACGTTGATTCCCATCCGTGGAAAGTCGACGGCATAGTCAGACGGGAGATAGTGACTTTGAACTGGGTGAACTTCTTCGGCCCTGAGTACGTGGAAAAGTACGGGCGGGAGATGTTGGCGGGTATTCCCGGCTGGCGCACGCAGGACCTCCCTGATGGCGGCTTGCTCTATCAGTCTCGTCCAAGCATCGTGGTGGAAGACGAGGAAGCGCACAAACGTTGGCAGCGTCAAGCAATAGAATACCTGGCTTCGTATGGGATACGAATTGGGTTTGATTTTCCGTAGGCAATTGGTCTGAGCACAGACGGCGGGGGGAGAAAAAACCCCCGCCGTCTGCTTCTTGGCGCAGGCCCTGCCGGCCTCTACGACGTGCAGTACAGGATAGATGATGGGGCGTGGGTGGAGTGGCTGACGGGCACGGCCGCCACCGCGGCCGGTT
>JAOZOT010000700.1 GCA_029933115.1 Anaerolineae bacterium
TCAACTGGGAGCACGCCGACATCGTCGTTGACCACGCCCGCCGGCAGGGGCTGACAGTCATCGCCCGTCTGGGCTATGTGCCTGAGTGGGCTCGCCCCAAAGGGACGACGGTCGCTTACCTTCACCCGGCTTCTTTCGACGACTTTGGCGAATTCGTCTACGCTTTCGTCTCCCACTTCCGAGGGCGCATCAAATACGTCATTATCTGGAACGAGCCCAACATCAGTCTGGAGTGGGGCTACCAACCGGCCAGCCCGGAACGTTACACTGAGCTTTTGCGTTTCGCCTACCCTCAGGCCAAGCAGGCCGACCCCGAGGTGCAAGTCTTGGCCGGGGCGTTGGCCCCCACCCTGGCCCCGGAGGGCAGCGAGTGGGGCATGGACGACCTGGTCTTCTTGCAGCGCATGTACGACGCCGGGGCCAAAGATTACTTTGACGTGTTGGCCATCCACGCCTATGGCTGGAAGTTTCCCCCCGATGACCCGGCGGCCGTGGACGAGGTGAATTTTGCCCGGGCGGAACTCCTACGTCAGGTGATGGTGCGCAACGGTGACGGTGACAAAAAGTGCATCATCACCGAAGGCGGGTGGAACGACCACCCCCGCTGGACCAAGGCTGTGCGCCCTGGCCAACGCATCGAGTACACTATTCGTGCCTACCAAAAGGTCCTTGAGGAGTGGGACTGGTGTGAGGGCGTTGCCTTCTGGGCCTTTCGCTATCCCCGCCCGGCGCGCACCTATCAGGATTACTACACTTTCGTGGCCGTTGATTTCACGCCCAAGCCGATTTATTGGGAAGTGCAGAAATATGCGCGTGGAGAGAGGTAGCAATGAGAAGAAAAGTTAGCCGCAGGTATATTCTGCTGCTCCTGGTGATGGGTCTGTTCATAGTTGGCTTGGGGGTTTGGTACTGGCTGGGGCGAGAGGAGGAGAAAGACCACACCTGGGCTGTCATCCAACAGACCGGGGTATTGCGGGTGGGGATGGACGCCAGCTATCCGCCCTTTGAGGAGATTGATGAAACCACAGGAGAGGTGCGTGGCTACGACGTGGATCTGGCGCGGGAAATCGGGCGGCGTCTGGGCCTGGAAGTGCAATTTGTCAACATCGGCTTCGATGGTCTGTACGACGCTCTTATCGCCAAGAAGGTGGATGCTGTCATCTCTGCCCTGCCCTATGACCCTCTCAGAACCCAGGATGTGTTCTACACCGTGTCTTACTTCAACGCTGGACTGGTGCTGGTGGTGGGGGAGGGCGAGACCGAGATCGAGTCGGTGGATGATCTGGGGGGTAGGACACTGGGGGTTGAATGGGGCTCAGACGGTGACGCCCAGGGGAGACGCTTGGTCAAGCGGCTGAACGGTTTGACTCTGCGTCCTTATCCCACTCCGCTGGATACATTGTGGGGGTTGAAAAACGGCGAGGTGGAAGCTGTCCTGGTTGATGCTGTCTCGGCTTATCATTTCATCAAGCACGAAGGGGCGGTCAAAATCGTGGGCGAGCCGGTGACCGACGAGTCCTACGTCATCGCTGTGGGGCCTACCAGTACTGAACTGCTCTCGGCCCTCAACGCGGTCCTGTTGGCTTTGCGAGATGACGGGACACTTATCCGCTTGCGTGATAAGTGGTTCTGATGGAGATCGGTAACGCCAAACAGTCTCAGGGGTAGGCCAAAGGCACTGCCTTCGGCCTACCCCTTCACTTATCCGCTTGCGATAAGTTGTTCTGATTCCATTTGTTGGGTCATTGCGTCTCAGAGCGTGTCTGAAAATTC
>JAOZOT010000182.1 GCA_029933115.1 Anaerolineae bacterium
TCCAGTATCTCTTCTGGCTCTATGGCGTGGCCCAATCGGCCCTTCTGGTTCAGACGAGGTTGCTTTTCCCTGTTTTTGCCTTGTTGGCCCTTCTGGCCGGCTACACCGTGGACAAGTTGGCCCTCCTGACGAGACGAGCCTTCTCCTTGCAATGGTTCGTCACCACCGTGCTCCTTCTCGCCCTGGGGCTGAACGCCGTCTCCAGCGCCCTGCACTTTATCAGCGACTCGCCCTTGCCCTATCTGGCCGGCTTCGAGTCAAAGGATAGCTATCTGACCCGCCACCTGGGCCTGTATTATACCACTGTGACCCACATCAACGAGAACCTGCCGTCTTCGGCCAAAGTCCTGTTCTTGTGGGAGCCGCGCAGCTACTACTGTCAGCGCGACTGCCAACCCGACGCCCTGCTCGACCGCTTTTTGCATCTGACCTACCTCTACCCCGACGCCGACGCCATCGCCAGGGCGTGGACAGAGGCGGGGGTGACCCACGTGCTACTCTACCGGCTGGGGATGGAGGTGATTATCCAGGCTGGCTTCGACCCGGTCACGCCGCGTGACCTGGCGATAATGCGGGACTTGCAAGCCCGTCACCTGTCGCCTGTTGGCGAGTGGGGTGAAGCCTACGTGCTTTATGAGGTGATCCCATGACCCGTGCCTCGGCGGTTCTGACTCTCTCGACCGTGCAGCGCGTGCTGTTGGCGCTGCTGGCGCTGGCGCTGTTCGTGCTCAACGCTTGGGGAGTGTACACGCTGTTCACCTCGCGTGTCCAGATTGCCGTGTGGGACCTTCACATACCCTGGTTGGCGCTGCGCGCTATGCTGTGCGACGGGGCCGATCCTTACAGTGATGAGGTGACCCAAGCCACCGAATGGCAGATGCTCGGTCGGCTCGCCCGTCCAGACGAACTCAGGTTAGCCCTTGCCTACCCCCTGCACGTGATGGTTCTCATCGGTCCGCTGACCCTTGTGCCGCTGCCGGTGGCCCAGGCCCTCTGGTTCTCGCTGCTCGAAGCGAGCCTGGTGGCCTTTATCGTCGTCGCCCCGCGCGCCGTCGGCTGGCGCCCGCCCCTCTGGCTGTTGGCGCTGACCGCCTTTTTCGTCCTGGGCTTGTATCCCAACGTGTGGGCCATGATTCTGGGGCAAGTCTCCATCGTGGTGGCAGCTCTCATCGCCTTGGCCTGGTGGGGCCTGCGGACCGGACAGTGGAAGCTGGCCGGGGTCTGCCTGGCGCTGGCCACGATCAAGCCGCAGATGACCTTTTTGTTCGTGCCTGGAGTGCTGGCCTGGGCGGCCTACCGGCGGTGCTGGCGGGTGGTGACCGCCTTTGTCGTGACCTTTGGTGTGCTGATTCTGCTACCTTGTCTGTGGCTACCGAGTTGGCCGCTATCGTGGCTGGCGGCGCTTGAGAGCTATGTCGGCTACACTATTTATGAGCCGCCGCTGGTGATGTTGACCCGCTCGACCTGGCCGGCGGGTGTGATTGCTGCCTCGCTGCTGGGTTGGACCGTGTACCGCTGGTGGCACGCGCCGGAGCCCCAGGGTGCTGCCCTCGATTGGGCGCTGGGTATGCTCGTCGTCGTCAGCGCGCTGGTCGCTCCCCGTACCACTCATGTCAATCAACTGATGTTGCTGCTGCCCCTCTTTGTCGTTTTCACACAGTTGCCGGGGAGCGGGATCATCGCTGCTGTGGAAATTGTACTGCTGGCCGGACTATGGCTGGTGGACCTGGTGTTGCTGCCTCCTACGGCCAACAGCTTGCAGCACATGACGTGGCAGCACCGGCTCATCAGCCCTATCCTGCCGTTTGGATTGGTCCTGGCATTGCTGTACTTCAGTCCCGGTCGGCGCGGGGAGGCTCCTGATGCGTGACTTGAAGCAGCGCGAAGGCTGGGGTGTGGGAGCCGTGCTCCTGCTCGGCCTGCTCTTGCGCTTGGTGAATCTGGGTGGCCGGACGCTGTGGTACGACGAGGCCTTTGCTGTGCTTTACGCCGAAAAACCGCTGGCACAGATGATTTATGGCACGGTGGCCCAGGCGGGAGGCGCTGCCGCCGATGTGCACCCACTCCTTTATTATTTCACGCTTCATTATTGGATGGCCTTCTTCGGGCAGAGCGAGGTCGCCGTGCGGCTGCTGTCGGTGCTGCTGGGCACGGCCACAATCGGCCTGAGCTATTTGTTGGCCCGTCGTCTCTTCGGTGGTCGGGTGGGGCTGGCAGCGGCGCTGGTGACGGCCGTCTCTCCTTTCCACATCTATTACTCGCAAGAAACGCGTATGTACGCCCTGCTCGGCTTTGCCGGTTTGTTGACCGCCTGGCTCTTCGCCCGTGCCTGGTCCGCCGATGGGTGGCGTTCGTGGCTGCCGGTGGGCGTGGCCGGCGCGCTGACTCTCTATGCCCACAACCTGGGCTTTCTGAACCTTGCCGCGCTGGACCTGTGGACGCTGTGGGCCTGGTTCCGCCCCGGCGGCCGGCCCTGGCGTCACCTGCGGGGACTGGTCGTCGCTCACGCGCTGATGTTGCTGCTCTTTTTCCCTTGGCTGACGCTGGTGCCCAGTCAGTTCGGCAAGATTCAGCAGGCCTATTGGGTGCAGCGACCGGGACCGGTGAAAATCGTGCAGACGGTGGCCTTTTTCCACTTCAATCTCCCGCTGCAACCCTGGCTGATGCCGGTGGCGATAGTGTTGAGCTTTATGCTACTGGTGATAGTGTTGTTTGAATGCTGGGGGGCAGGGGCCGGGGGCAAAGGGCGAGAGGCTGGCTCTCTCCTGTCCCTCAAAATGGGAGAGGAGGCATCTCTGCCCCTGTTCCTATTCCTCGTGCCGCCGGTCGCGTTGTTTCTCATCTCACAGATACGGCCGGTGTACATCGTGCGTGGCTTGCTGCCCTCGGCGCTGGCCTATTACCTTCTCTTTGCTGCCGTCTTTGTGCGCGGAGGGGTGCCACGCGCCATCCGACTGGGGCTGCTGGCCTCAGCGGCGGTGGTCGTGGCGTTGGCCCTACCTTTCCACTACACCTACGCCCGGTTTCCCCGCCCTCCCTTCGACGAAGTCGTGATTTACCTGCGAGAAAATTATCAACCGGGCGATGCCATTGTGCACGACAACAAACTTACTTTCTTCCCTTGCCACTACTACGACCGGGAGTTGCCCCAGGCTTTCATGGCCGACCCGCCGGGCTCAGGCAGCGACACCCTGGCTCTGCCCACCCAGCAAGCTTTGGGCCTCCTGGCCAGCCGGACCATGGAAGAGGCCACGGCGGGCAGCCAGCGCGTCTGGTTCGTCATCTTTCAACGAGCCTTCGCCGAGTATCAGGAATTGGGGTATCCTCAGCCGCCGCACAAAGCCTGGCTGGAGGCTCGTTTCCGGCCAGTGACTGTCAAGAGTTTCAACGACCTGGACGTTTACCTTTACGAAGGGAAAAGGTAACCACTCACCTGCTCCCGCCGGATTTGCAATCTGGCGGGTTCAACGGCTAGAAATCGAAGCGAGTCGGCTGCTATGGGCCTGGATTGCAAATTCAGGCCGGGCGGGGTGAGCAATTGCAGGAAAAGGCAAAATTAGATGGGCAACGTGTCTACGAGGGAGTTGGCGAGAGCGAGCCTCATTGCTCTGATTGTGCTGCTCGTTTCTTCCCTGCCTTATATTGTAGGATATGTATCTGCTCCGCCTGACCGAGAGTTCAGCGGGGCGTTGGTGAACGTGGTGGACTACCACAGCCACCTGGCCAAGATGCAACAGGGCGCCCGCGGGGAGTGGCGTTACCGGCTGCTTTTCACTCCCGAAGACCACGATGGGGCCTACTTGCAGGTCTTCTACGTGGCCCTGGGACACCTGGCAGCGCGAACGGGCCTCCCGTTGGTGACGACTTATCACCTGGCCCGCCTCGCCAGCGGCTTCGTTTTACTTCTCACGGCCTATCTTTTCAGCGCCTTCTTCCTGCGCCGGGGGGCCATGCGCCGCGTCGCTTACCTGTTGATTTGCTTCTCCTCGGGCCTGGGTTGGTTGGTGCTGCTGTTGAGTCCCACGAAACCGGGCGGCATCACGCCCATTGACTTCTGGCTGAACGACGCTTACGTCTTTTTCGCCCTTTTCACCTTTCCCCACTTTTGCCTGGCCACGGCTGCCCTGTTGGCCACTTTCCTGGCGGCGCTGGCCTATTTTCGCCGTCCGCGCCTCCGCTACTTGCTGGTCGGTGGGTTGTCTGTCCTGGTCGTGGCTGTCGTTCACCCCTTTGCTGTGCTCATCGTGGACGCCGTATTGGCCGTCTACTGGCTTCTCCTCTGGGGGGTACGACGGCGCTGGCCGGGCCGAGAAGCGGCCGGCATCGCCGTGATTGGTCTGGTGCCATTGCCCTTGCTGGCCTACGACTATTGGGCCCTTCAGTCCAACGCTGTGTTCCAAGCCTGGCAGGCTCAGAACTTTACGCCCTCGCCGCCGCCTGGCTACTATGTGCTGGGCTATGGCCTCGTCCTGTTCCTCGCCTGTCCCGGGGCCGTCTGCGTGCTCTTGCGCCCCAATCAGCGTGGGCTGTTTCTGGTAGCATGGACCGTCGTCGCTGCCGTCCTGGCCTATTCACCCCTCCTGCTCCAGCGCCGCATGGTGGAGGGCCTCCACGTTCCTCTTTGCCTCCTGGCTACTGTGGGGCTCTTCCGCTACGTGTTGCCGGCCGTCTACCGCTCGCGGCCGGCCAGATGGCTGGCCAGCACAGTACACTATCCCCGACGGCGGTTCCGCCTGCTGGTTCTCAACCTTCTGCTGGCAGCCACGTTTCCTTCTAATTTGTTTCTGCTGGCCAGCGCCGGCCTGGCCGCCTGGCAACATCAGCCGCCTTTTTTCTACCACCAGGCCGAAAACGAGGCCATTGACTGGCTGGGGACTCACACCCGCTGGACCGACACTGTGCTGGCCGCCTTCCCGGTGAGCAATCGCATCCCGGCCCGCGTCGGCCACCGCGTCTTCTGGGGGCACTGGATTGAGACGGTAGACTACGAGGGCAAGAAGCGACTGGCCGAGGCCTTTTTCCAGGCCGAAACCGACGACGCGGCCCGCCGTGCATTGCTGCGAACCTACGGCGTCGCCTACCTGTTCTACGGCCCCCAGGAGCGAGCCCTGGGTGACTTCAGCCCAGAGGGCCGGCCTTACCTGGTGAAAACCTTCAGCAACTCAGAAGTCAGCCTCTATCGGGTCATCGTTCGAGACAAGTGAACGGGAAGGGGTAAGTGTAGTTGGACGAGAGCAAACTCTCAACGACGCTCAAAATCATGGGCATGATCTTTGCCTTCACCTTGCTGGTGAGGCTGATAGCCGCTCTTCCCCTCCAGCGTCCGGGCTACATGGACGCCTATTACTACTATGATGGAGCTGAGGCTCTCTATCGGGGACTGGGCTTCAACGAAGAGTTCTTATGGAATTTCCTCGACGACCCGCAGGGTATCCCCCATCCCAGCCACCTCTATTGGCCGCCTCTTTCCTCGATTTTGGCTTACCTCTCGTTCCTGGTTTTTGGGGCCTCCTACCGCGCTGCCCAATTGCCCTTCATCTTGCTTTCGGCTATCTTGCCCCTGATCACTTATTATGTCAGCCTCCAATTTGTGAGCGGTTCGGATGGGAGGGGGGGCACCCCCCACGCCCCCCGCCCGGCGGGGCTCGGCTTCCAATTTGTGAGCGGTTCGGGTGAGAGGGGGGGCACCCCCCACGCCCCCCGCCTTGCAGGACGCCGGCGCCATGCCATCGCCGCTGCTCTTTTCACCACCTTCAGCGGTTTCTACACCATCTACTGGGCCTCTCCTGACAGCTTTGCTCCCTTTGCCGTGACTGCCAGCCTGAGTTTGGTAGCCATGGTCCGGGGCCTGAAGGGCGACGGCCCGTGGTGGTTTGCTCTGGCGGGTGCTCTGGCTGGCCTGAGCCATTTGACCCGCGCCGACGGGGTGCTGCTCCTGGTCGTGCTGCCCATCGCTGTCGTCCTCACCTGGCGGACGGCGACCCCTCTTCCCTCAGTTCCCTCTCGCCTCCGCTCTCTGGCCCTGGCCTTGTTTCTGGCTGCTGCCGGCTACACCCTCGTCATGTCCCCCTGGTTCTATCGCAACTGGCTGGCCGTTGGCACGCCTTTTCCCGGCGCCGGCACCCAGACCCTCTTCCTGCGCAACTACGACGAGATTTTCAGCTATGGGCGAAAACTCACCTGGCAACACTATCTGAGCTGGGGCTGGGGCCCCATTTTGCGATCCAAGCTCAGAGCGATTGGGATCAACCTGGTGAGGCTCACAGCCGAAAACATGCTGATCTTCCTGGCCCCCTTCATTGTGATTGGCCTGTGGCAATTGCGTCGCCGTCTGGAATACTTGCCTTTCTTCATCTACGGTTTCATGCTTTATTTGACTATGACCCTGGCCTTCACCTTCCCCGGTGTGCGTGGGGGCCTTTTCCACTCTGGAGGGGCGCTGTTGCCTTTCCTCTTGGCCGCAGCCATGCCCGGGCTGGATACGACCATCGCTTGGGTAGCCCGTCGCCGGCCCCGCTGGGACATTTCGCTGGCTCAGAGGATGTTCACCATTGGCTTCATTGTCCTGGCCTTTTTCCTCAGCGCCTTCATCTACGTCCGTGGAGTCTTCGGTAGCCAACCCCTTCGGCAAGCTCAGGGCAGGCCCTTGACCCCAGCCTGGAACCAGCGTGATCGGGTCTACGCCGACATCGCCGCTTGGCTGGACGAGAACGCTTCACCGGAGGCCGCGGTGATGGTCGGCAACCCGCCGGGCTTCTACTACTTCAGCCACCGTCCCAGCGTGGTGGTTCCCAACGAAGACGTTGACACTGTTCTCCAGGCCTGTGATCGCTACGGCGTAGAATTCATCATCTTGGATCAAAACCGCCCCCGCCCTTTGCAAAAGGTGTACTCAGGTGAGGTAAGCCACCCCCGCCTGCTACTGCGCCGGACCTTTGGTCAGGCCAAGCTCTTT
>JAOZOT010000701.1 GCA_029933115.1 Anaerolineae bacterium
GCCCTCTGAATTTTCAGACACGCTCTGAAAGCCGCCTCACGGGCGTGGCCTTGACGGAGATACCACCCCAGCCTGGGGGAGGGTGAGCATCCACAAACATGAGAAGCTCTCAGATATACCCTGAGGCCCTCGCTCCCGCGATGAGGTAGTCAAGACAGCCCCTCCTTGAACTAAATCCCAAAACGTGATAGAATGAGGGCGACTTTGCTCAGGAGAAAGAAATGATCAGACCCAAATTAGAATTGCTGGAACAAGAGACCATCGAGCGCATCGTGGCCGAGGCCTACGAGTTGCTCTGGAACCCCGGCGTGCGCATCCACAGCGACGAGGCCCTGAGCCTCTTGGCCGAGGCCGGAGCCAGCGTGGATTTCGAGGCCAAGGTAGCCCAAATCCCGGCTGAACTGGCCCGCCAAGCGGTAGAGAGCGCGCCTTCGTCTTTTTACCTCTACGACGCTAGGGGGGAGCCTGTAGTCCACTACGGGGGCGACGACGTCCAGTTCGACCCCGGCTCGGCGGCCATCCACATCCTCGACCACGGCGCGGTCAGGTCGCGCCCGCCCGTCACGGCCGACTTTGTCCGCTACATCAAACTGGCCGAAGTGCTGCCCGAACTGGACGCGGTCAGCACGGCCATGATCTGTGCCGACGTGCCGGAGGGCATGGCTGACCTCTATCGCCTCTATCTGGTGCTCCGCTACGCCACGAAACCGGTAGTCACCGGGGCCTTTGCTGTGGAGACCTGGTCGGTCATGCATGAGTTGCTGGTGGCCGTGGCCGGCAGCGCGGAGGCCCTGGCCGAGAAACCATTGGCCGTCTTTGACGTCTGCCCCTCGCCACCTCTGTTGTGGAGCGAGATCACCTGCCAGAACCTGATTGACTGCGCCCGCACCGGCGTCCCCGCCGAACTGGTCTCCATGCCCCTGGCCGGGGCGACCGGCCCTGCTACCCTGGTCGGGTCCGTGGTTCAGCACGCCGCCGAAAACCTCAGCGGCCTGACCATCCACCAACTGGCCGGGGCAGGCAGTCCCATCGTCTGGGGCGGGTCGCCGGCGGCTTTTGACATGCGCACCGGTACGACGCCTATGGGAGCCATCGAGACTCTGATGATTGATTGCGCCTACGCCCAGGTGGGCAAGTATCTGGGCCTGCCCACTCACGCCTACATGGGCATGAGCGACGCCAAGATCGTTGACGGCCAGGCCGGTCTCGAATCGGGGATCGGAACCATCATGGCTGCCCTGGCTGGCGTCAACATGGTCTCTGGAGCGGGGATGATGGACTTTGAGAGCTGTTTCAGCCTGGAGAAACTGGTCATTGACCATGAGATCATCGGCATGGCTCGCCGTCTGATGCGGGGCATTGATTGCTCCGAGGACCCTCTGGCAACGGCCATCATCCAGCAGGTGGGGCACAAAGGCAACTTTTTGGCCACTAAACACACCCGTCAGTGGTTTCAAAAAGAGCTGTTTATGCCTTCGGCCGTGATTGACCGGGACACCCGCCAGGCCTGGGAGGGGCAAGGAGCCAAAGACACCACCCAGCGCGCTCACGAACGGGTGGAGGAACTGATCGCCACCTACGAGCCCAGAGAACTACCACCAGAAGTGGCCAGGGAACTAGAGGAGATCACCCTGCAAGCCGCGAAGGCCGCCGGGTTGGATAAGCTGCCGTCGCCGGAATAAGCGAGAACCCATTGCTCTGTCAACCCCAAATTGACGTGTTGTCATTCTGAGCCGAAGCGTAGCGGAGGCGAAGAATCCCGTT
>JAOZOT010000183.1 GCA_029933115.1 Anaerolineae bacterium
CCGGGGTACCAGCGGTTGGAATCGGCTACATGGAAGTGGAAGATACGGTCGCCCGCTGCCCGGATGCTGTCCTCAATCGAGGGTTCCTCAATGTTCATGTGAAAGGTGTCCAGGAGCAACCCAAAGTTGTCCGCGCCCACGGCCTCGATGAGAGTCAGCCCCTGGTCTACGTTGTTGATCAAAGTCGTCTCGTAGCGGTTGATGGGCTCCAGCACCAGGCGCACACCGTGCGAGGCCGCTGCTGCCGAACAGCGTTGCAGGGCCTCCACCAGCCAGGTGTACGCTTGCTCGTGTTCCACCCCCGGCTTGACGATACCCCTCAACAGGCCGATGATAATCACTGCCCCGGTCCGCGCGGCAAAGGGCACGTGGTCGCGCACCCGCTGGATGGCCGCTGCCCGCACGTCCGGGTCGGGGTCGGTAAACGACAGCCCCTCCTCGCCCCAGGCCTGCCCTGTGCCGATGGCCGGCACCTCCAGCCCGTGCTGATTCACCACTGACAGTAGTGCGTCGGCGTCAACCAGCTTGGGGTCGCGGATGGCTAACTCTACCCCATTATACCCCCAGGCGGCGATCTTGGCAATGTTGGTCTCGAAATCGCCTTTGAAGGCCACGGCGTTGAACCGGGCCGCGTGGGTGGAAAGGACGATAGCAGTTTTCATGTCAATTTCTCCATTCATTCTTGCACACGTGTGCAAATGATACCACACTCTAACCTAAGCGTCAAGTCAGGGGTAGTCAGAGGTATATCCCAGTAGTGACCCTCCCGCAGGGTTCGCAACCTGCGGGAGGGTGATATACTCCGACATTTTTGGAACATACCCGTAGCATCGAAAGTTTGACCTTGCAGCACACTACATTTATAATAAAACGATTTCCCTCCACGTTAAAGTGCAACTTTAGAGAGCTTGTTACGTATAGAATAGTGCGAGCAACTTACGTCTACACTCTTCAGCGAGCTTGAGCTTTCGAGCCCGGCGATAAATCGCCAGAGGCTCGCTGTACGCCCATCGCACTCCATCGTTCGGGGCTCTGCCCCGAAAACCGGCGAAGTTGCAGCCTACCAAGGCAAAAGGGAAGTTATGGAAGAAGAGAGGGTCTGGATACGACAGGCCATAGCGGGCGACCACGAAGCTTTCACCCGCCTGGTGGAGGTCTATCAAATCCCGGTTTACAACCTGGCCTATCGGATGCTGGGTGATGCCAAAGAAGCAGAAGACGCCGCCCAAGAGACCTTCCTGCGAGCATATACTCGCCTGTCCACCTACCAAACTGACAAAAAGTTCTCCTCGTGGCTCCTGGCCATCGCTTCCCATTACTGCATTGATCGCCTGCGCCGTAGACGTTTCACCTGGCTGTCGTTAGATGAGCTACCTCCCCTGAACCAGACCGCCGATGAGCACAATCATCCAGAGAAAGCAGCTATCCAGCAAGAAGAGCGGGATGAGGTGCGCAAGCTGTTGAATCGCTTGCCCCCTCAATATCGGGCTGCCGTGATCCTACGCTATTGGTATGAGCTCTCCTATCGCGAGATAGCCGAGGTAATGGGGACAACGGAGAGCGCAATAAAGTCGAGGCTCTACCGGGCACGAGAGATGCTGGCCCAGCAGGCGCTGGCCTCACAGCCAGCCGAAACTCCATCCAAGGCCCAGAGTGAGAGCCAATCTGCGCTTCGGATAGTATAGCCCTGAGAAAAAGGTGAGAAGATGAACTGCCAAGAGAGCAGCCAACTCATGTCCCTATCACTGGACAAAGTCGCGACGATGGATGAAATCCATCAACTCCGGATACACCTTGAGCGTTGCCAGAGCTGTCGGGCCAAGTGGGCATCCATGAGACGCATCTCCCAACTCTTTGCCGGCGCGCCGCCAGTACCTCCGCCCACAGGCTTTGCAGCGAGGGTCGGCCAACGCCTGGCCCAACGCGAAGCGCGCCGCCGATGGGTTCTGGGCGGGATAATTCTATTCATGGGCACCATCGTCTCTCTGACGGTGCTGGCTTTGTCAACAATCATCGGCGCCTTTATGAGCCTGGAGCAACTGGCCGGCTATTTTCTCCTGCTCAGCCACGGGCCACAATTGGTCAAGCTCGTCTCTATCGGCAGATCACTGGTAAAAGCTGGCTGGCTTGCCCTCACTGCTTTTCTCTCCCCCTCCGGCCAACCTATTCTGGCCTCTTATTCCCTCGCCGTTTTCGCCCTCACTGCCCTGTGGGTGCGTCTGGTTATCAGCCAGCAGAGAGGATACCTGAGGAAGAGCCTGGCTCGTGGCTGATGCAGTGTGGAGACAGCCCAATGGTTAATTGAGCAAATGACCCCAAAAAGGAGGTAACGGTCAATGAAAAAGATAATAACTGCTTGTCTGTTAGCTTTGCTTCTAATCGTTCCGGCGGGACCTGCCCTGGCCAATGGCGGTGAAGGAGAGGTCGTCTTTGGCGGGGACTTTACTCTGGAGTCTGGGGAAGAAGTGGACGGTGACCTGGTTGTCTTCGGAGGGAACGTCGTTCTGGAGGAAGACAGCTTTGTAGACGGCGCTGTGTTCGTCATGGGCGGTAATGCCACAGTGGCCGGTGAGGTAGACGATGAGCTAGTGGTCTTTGGCGGTAACATCGAGCTGAAATCAACGGCTTTCATCGGCAGTGATGTGGTAGCCTGGGGTGGCCAGGTCGAACGGGCAGAAGAGGCCATTGTCAAAGGCAACGTAGTGGGAGGTGTCACCACCGGCTTTTTCCGAGCCCCCCGGATTGGCCGCCTCTTTCGCTTCCCCTTCATCCCTAGTCCAGTACCCTTCAAAGCCGGGCTCGGACTCTTTTTCCACGCCGTGACGGACGTCTTCAAAATCGTCATCACTGCCCTGGCTCTGATGGCTCTGGGCCTGCTGATGGTTCTCTTCCTGCCCAAGCAGACAGAGACGGTGGCACAGGCTATACTCGCCGCACCTCTGCCGAGCCTGGGAGTGGGCCTTTTAACCGTGATAGTGGCCATCGCTCTGACGGCGCTGCTGACTCTTACCATCTGTCTATCACCTATAGCTGTGCTCATTGCCTTGGCGACGACGGCCGCCGGCTTCTTCGGCTGGATTGGCGTCAGCCTACTAGTTGGCCAAAAGCTCCTGGAGGGCCTCAAAGCACAAGAACCAACCTCCCTGGTAGCTGTGGTCATCGGCGCGCTGCTCACCTCCCTGGTTTCAGCGTTGCCTTGCTTGAGTTCCCTCATCATTCTGGGAATAGCCTCGCTGGGCCTGGGGGGCGTCGTCCTGACCCGCTTTGGGACCATGCCCTACCCAGAGACACCGCCATCACCTCCGCCTCCGGTGCCGGCCGAATCTGAGCCACCTGCCGCTGCGACCGAGAATAATACCGAGAATGAAGAGAGTCAGTCCCAGTAGCTCGCGGTGGATTTGCAAATCCGCCGCGAAAGCGCCTCGCACCTGAACTTGGAAAGCCTTGCACGAAGACTTGCCATTATTGACAAAAGGTGTTAAAATAAATCAGGTCTGGCAAAGCGACATTGGAGTAGTGATTTCAAAAGTCGTCACTACAAACTGTTTTGGCCACACTCAAGGAAAGGCGGAAGCATAGGGGTCAGAGGGGCACCCTCACTCCCCCTGGCAGGGGGCTCAGGGGTGCTTCTTGTTTTCAACTTGGCCTGAGCTCGAGGGGAAAGCGAGACGGCAAGGTGCCCCCTCAAACCAGTCGGCCTGTAAGCCAACACCCGAAAGGCGCACAAACGTGGACAAGAATCACACTGCAGAACGCATCCAGCAACTAGAGAGACGAGTAGCCCGTTTGGAACGAATCATCGAGGTCAGCAAAGTCATCAACTCGACTCTTAACCTGGAACCCCTACTGCACAATATCATCCAGATAGCTACTGAACTGACCGCCACCGAAGCCAGTTCCATCCTTCTGCTGGACAAAAAGACCGGCGAGTTACACTTTGAGGCTGCTACCGGCGTCAAAGGCCAGGAAGTGAAGCCTATGGTCGTGCCTTTGGACAGCAGCATCGCCGGCTGGGTGATCAAAAAGGGGGAACCTCTACTGATCCCGGACGTTCACAAAGACCCCCGGCACTACCATCAAGTAGATGACGTGACCAAGTTCTCCACCCGTTCCATCTTGGGCGTCCCCTTGCGGGTCAAAGACAAAGTCATCGGCGTCCTAGAAGTGCTGAACAAGATTGACGACGCCGAGTTCACTCAGGAAGACGTCGAAACCCTGACCATACTAGCTGCTCAGGCAGCCATCGCTATCGAGAATGCCCGCCTCTTCCAACAAAGCGACCTTCTCTCCGAAGTGGTGCACGAACTACGCACACCTTTGACCTCTATCCGCGGCTACAGCAAAATGCTGCTCCTCGCCGAAGATATAGACCAGGAGAAAA
Source organism: Anaerolineae bacterium (assembly GCA_029933115.1). Classification (GTDB taxonomy): domain Bacteria; phylum Chloroflexota; class Anaerolineae; order E26-bin7; family E26-bin7; genus E26-bin7. Next base: position 4,382 of record JAOZOT010000183.1, read on the forward strand.
AGCTGGAATTCACCGAAACCATCCACCGAGAAGCTGTACGGCTGGGGCAGATGATCAACGATTTCCTGGACCTGGCTCGCCTGGAATCGGGCCGGACCTATATAGCTCAGGAACCCGTTAATATGAACGAGGTCATCAGCGAGACGCTGGCCGTTTTGCAACCTCAGGCTGAGGAGCGACAGGTATCTATCGCCCTTCAGGCTCCAGAGACTCTACCGCCCATCATCGGTGACCCGGCCCGTTTGAAACAGGTCATGGTCAACCTGGTCAGCAACGCCGTGAAATACAACCACGAGGGAGGGCGGGTTGACATTGAAGTCAAAGTCGAGGGAGATGAGCTAAGCGTAGCCGTAAGAGACACAGGCAGAGGTATCGCCGCAGAGGACCTGCCCCACATCTTTGAGAAATTCTATCGCGTAGACGATTCGGAACAAGTCAAAGGCACAGGGCTGGGTCTGTCCATCGCCAAGCACATTGTCGAAGCCCACGGAGGGACAATCAGCGCCCAAAGTGTAAAGGGCCAGGGAAGCACTTTCTCTTTCACCCTGCCCTTGCCCAAAGGAGAAAGGACATCCTGAAGCCAGAAGCGAAAAGGGGAGGATAACGGACATGGTAAGCCAAGACCTGTTAGACATCCTGCGCTGTCCGGCCTGCGTCAGCGGGCCCAATCGCCGGGAAGGGCCAGACCCAGGGCGATTGGAATTGGTTAACGGCGTGTGGCTGGTCTGCCAGGAAGAAGGATGCAACCGTAAATACCCTATCCGTGATGACATTCCTATCATGCTCATCGAGGAGGGGGATAAGTATAGAGATATACCCGTGGATCAACTGGGCACACCTTGAGATGACTCAAATAGTCTGCCCGGCTCACCGCTAGACCTGACAGGCTCTGCTAAACCGGTCAGGTCTTGTGGCCTATTTGCTATCGGACACTTTTTCCACCTGTGCAGTTAAAGCGCGAGCTCTAGCCGCAAGTGGCCCCGAACTGAAGCTCGGGGCTGAAAGAGTGAAGCCCTGCGGGCTATTTTCAGCCCCGCAGGGACTTTGCTCTCTCAGCGCGGGGGTTCAGCCCCGCGCCTCCTTTCATCATCAGGCACTCTCTGGCGGGGCGCTCACGCGCGGTTTTGCCAAAAGTGTCCGGTAGTGAAGTGGCCTATTTGAGGAGATTATGATGACAAACACGAAAAATCGGCTGGCCCTGCTGGCTGTGCTGCTCCTGATACTGCTTTCGATCACCCTCCCATCGGCCCTGGCCCAAGAGGGGATCACCGTCGTCACCAATGAGTACGAAACCGTGTTTGGAGAGAGCATCACCTTCCACGTGGCCGCCAAGAGCGAAAACCAAATCACCGGCATCCGGCTCTACTACAAAGTGGGCGGCTTTCCGTCCACCAGCCACGCCTATCCCGAATTCGAGCCCGGCCAGACAGTTGAAGCAGAGCACAAGTGGGACCTGGTGCTCAATTACATCCCCCCGGGCAGCGAGATAGAGTATTGGTGGAAGATCGAGGACGCAGCCGGCAACGAACTCAAGACTGAGCCGGTGAGCTTTACCTATGAGGACGAACGCTACGATTGGAAGGAACTTCGCTCCGACCGGGTCATCCTTTATTGGTACAAAGGAGACGACGCTTTTGGGCAGGCTCTCCTCGACCGAGCCCTAGAAGCCCTGGATCAGTTGAAGCATGACACGGGTGTGACGGTAGAGAAACCGGTTAAAATCTTTATCTATGGGAGTCACAGCGATCTGCTGGGAGCTTTGGAAGAGGGGGCAAAGGAGTGGACAGGGGGACGGGCTTTCACCGAGCAAGGCATCGTAGTGATTGGCGTCTCGCCCGGCAACCTGGAATGGGGAAAGAGAGCCACTGTCCACGAACTGACTCACGTGGTCATGCACCAGGTGACGGATACTCCTCTGGGAGGGCTGCCCACCTGGCTGGACGAAGGTCTGGCCATGTACGCTGAGGGCGATTTGGAGTCGGTGTACGTGGCTGAGTTGAACGAAGCCATCGAGTCCAACACCCTGATCTCGGTGCGCTCTCTCTCCAGCAGCTTCTCGGCCGACCCGGACTTGGCCAGCCTCTCCTACGCTGAGAGTTACAGCCTGGTCGAGTTTATCCTCGACCAGTACGGCGAGGAGAAGATGACCCACCTCATCAACATCTTCGCTCAGGGGGCTTACTACGATGACGCCCTCCAAGAAGCCCTGGGGGTGAATACAGACGGCCTGGAGGATGCCTGGCGGGCTTGGCTCGGCGCCCCGCCCCGCCTCACGGCCGCCGAGGCAACGCCGCCGATTAGTCAGCCTTCTGCTCCCACCCCGGTCGCGCCGGGGCCCCCTCTGGAAGGGGTGTGCTGCCCAGGCGGCTTAGCGGCGGGGGTGATTCTGCCGGCTCTGTTTTACCTCTTCTCGTGCGGGCAAAAGCCAGATTGAAATCTGCGGCTTGGACGCTGTGCGCCGACTGTCTGGGGGCTGTCCGCGCCTTTGAACAACTCTAAAAGCGGGCTATGGGTCTGCTCAAATTGAGAGTTCTTCGAGCAGCACCCTGG
>JAOZOT010000184.1 GCA_029933115.1 Anaerolineae bacterium
GGGGTCGGTGATAGCCGGCCCACGCTTCTACTCGCACCCGGTAACCCGGCATAGCTGTGATCTCACCCCCGCCTGCGACGGGGGCTTCATACCATGTCTGGTAGTAACGACTTCAGTCGTTTTTAACCGCAGAGCACCGGTCATTAGCGACTCAAGCTGCCACTACGAGCATTTTTCAGACACGCTGTAACACTTTCCGTGGGAGGGGACTGTCTCACATCTAGCCTCAGTAGACCGCAGTTCCTGGGCGCTTCAGTGCCTCGAAAACGCACTGAGGTGCGCACTACAAACCCCAATGGCGGTCTATTGAGCTTGGGTTTCGCAAGGTCCTACATTATCAGAGCCAACAACAGGGTCAAGGTGATGACGCTGGCCAAGGTCGAGACGAAAACCACGCCCGCCACAAACTGGGGTTTGGCCTCGAACTCGGCGGCCAGGATCGTAGTTGTGACGGCGGTGGGCATACTGGCCTCGGTGATGCAGGCCTGCCTCGTCACCCCCGCCAGGCCCAGCCAGTCGGCCAGGATGAGAGCCACAGCCGGAGCTACAACCAGTCGCACGAACGCCGCCAGGCCGATGACCTTCAGTTCACCTGCCGGCGAGGTTCTGGCCAACTGTATGCCTACCAGCAAAAGCATAAGGGGCACAGAGGCTCCTCCCACCAGGTCCACTGCTTTGATCACCGGCTCTGGCACAGTAACAGCCGCCAGGTTGACGGCAAAGCCGGCCAACGCTCCGTAGACAATGGGTATCCTGAAGACATTACGCAGGGCTTCGAATCCGCTCGCCTGACCCCGAGAGGCCAAGTAGACACCGACGCTACTGGTCAGGAGGGCGCTGACTGTGAAAAAGACGGCAGCGCGTTCCAGGCCGGCCTGCCCAAAAGCGAAGAGATTGACCGACAAGCCATAGTTGCCCGCGTTGATGAAGAGAGTGGTCAATAAGAAGGCGCTCTCCATAGCTCGGCCGAAGCGCAAAGCCTTGGTCACAGCCCAGGCCAACAGACCCATCACCAAGGTTGTGAGCAAAGCAAAGGAGACAATCTTCCAGATGTCGGCCCCGCTTACGGAGGAATTGGCCGTGGAGGAGAAAACCAGGCAGGGAGCAAGGGCGTAGAGAGTGACCCGCGCAATGGGGCGCGCATCCAAGCTCAACCAGCGTTCGAGGAGATAGCCCAGAGCGATGATGATGAAGACGGGTAGAATGACCTTCCAAAGGATAGCCAGGAGTATCGCCACTCTGAAGCCCCCGCTACCCTTCATCGGTCCAGACGTCAGCCTCGAAGAGGAGAAACTCGAGGTGCCCACCCAAGAAGTCCAGTTCGTCCAGAGCTTCTTCGGCAGCCTGGCGTAGGGCTTCGCTCTCGCTCTCGCAGCAGGCTTCTAGCACACGTCGTGCCTCCTTACCCCCGATACGGCCCAGAGCCCAGATTGCCATTTCTTGCACTTCTGGGTCTGGATCAGTCTCGATCAGTTCAATCAGGGTCGAAAGGGCAGCCGAAATCTCCAATTCACCGCAGGCTCTGGCTGCCTCGTAGCGCATCTCCGGGTTGGGGTTCTCCAGTTCGGCTATGACCATCTCACGCCAGAGGGGATCGGCGCTGCGTCCCATAGCAAAAACGGCGCTGATGCGCATCTTCTCCTCGTCGTCGCAATAGGCCATCTCAATGATGTCCCGCACCTGGGCCTGGCCAGAGTAGGCGATGGATTCCACGGCCCGCCGACGCACCTCCAGCGTTTCGTGGGGGTCATAGATCGCCCCCAACAAAGCATCCTCCACCATCATGGCCAACGCGGCCTCTATTTTTTCCAATTCCCCCAGCAGCACGAAGCGGCCCAGCGAGGTGGCCGCTGCTGCGCGCACCGATTCTGATGGGTCATCCCTGAGCAAACGCACCAGCAATCCGGCCAGAGCCAAATCCTCATCCTCCCACAGTCCCTCGATGGCCCGAGAACGCACCACCTCATCTTCGTCATCGAGGCAGAGTCGAAAGATGGGGTCAAAATTCACCTCGAAGCTGGCCTCGGCTATGTCCACGAGGGATTGGATGATCCACCGTCGGCGTTCGGTGTCAACACGTGACCAGGCCTCTTGGAAGAGCCGCGTTTCATCCCTGGTCAAATCGGAGAAAGCGTAAAGGTGGGATATAGATAGACGTGTATGGCTGTCTCTCATTCTTCGGAGTAATTCTTCAAACTCTGCCACTTTCCCTCACCTGATCCGATTAGCCCCGATGGGCCGGGGCCGAATCCGCTGTCTATATCATTGTAGCACAAACTCTGGTTTTTGCCCAGTGCTGAGCCAACCCTGGTGAAGGTTGAAAAAACCTTTGCCAGGGATCTATAGAATAAGCCAGCCCAACAGTGCCGCTGCCACTCCGCCTGCCGCTGAGCTGATAAAGTTCACCGCGTCGTTGTCCAGCCACCGCCGGCCGCGCCTCAAGCGGGCTTTCTGTCCACAGCGATGAATTCGGCTCTCGGTCTCTTTCTGACAGCCCTCACAATGGTAGATGCCCTGGACGGTTGCTCCCAGCAGGCTGTCGGAAAAGCACCCCACCAGACCGCCCAGAGCGGCGAAGAGCAGAAGCCAGAGGTCTGCCCAGGCCCATTGGCCCGTCTGCCAGAGGCTCTGCGTCACCCGCAGGACAAGGGCGACGAGGCCGATGAACAGCCCTCCGGCCAGGGCAGCCAGGGTTCCCAAAGAGGTCACTCCTCCCGAAGTGCCCACGGGCACCGGCCGGCCGTTGGTGATGAGCCGAGGCATAGTGGGACTCAGCACACCTATTTCTGTGGCCCAGGTGTCGGCGTTGACGGCGGCCATCGCGCCCACGAAAGCGACGAAGAGGAGGGGGTTGGGGCGCAGGAAGTAGAGGACGGCCAGAATCGCCCCCCAACCGCCGTTGGCCAGAGCCTGGCCCAGGTCACGCTGATGGCCTTTGGCGAACTTTTCGGCCAGGCCCTCTTTCTCGGCTTCTTTGTAGCGAGAGAGAAAGCTGGAGGAGACAAAGAAGGCGATCAGCAGCAGCCCCCAAATCCAGCCTCCCAGGCCAAAGATGAGCGTGCCCAGAACGATGGCTCCGGCCACGCCGCTGCGCGACAGCGAGCGCTTCTGATACCCGCCCCAGGCGATGAGGGTGCTGAGGACAAAGCCAAAGGCCAGTGGCCAAGGATTCAAGGTGACTTCCTCCCCCAGGGACTACAGTCGTCATGCGGATCAACCAGGGTCAAATGAGCCGGGCCGGGGTAGGCCAAAGGCACTGCCTTCGGCCTACCCCTTCGGAGCCCACAGTTTGCGGTCTACTGAGTCTAAAAGCCCTGGGGGATTGTACCACAAAAAAGGGCCTCCAGCAAGGGAGGCCGCATTTGAGGTTGACAAGCAAGGCGGGGTAAAGTATAATAAATTCAGGTGGAGGTGTTAGATATGAGCCAGGTCATGACGGTACCGGATGTCCTTACATTGGAGGAGGTAGCCAATTACCTACGGCTTCCAAAAGAGACCGTTGAACGACAGGCTATCCAAGGTCGAATCCCAGGCCGCCGGATTGAAGATACCTGGCGCTTTCTTAAAGCGGCTATTGACGATTGGTTGCGGAGTCATGACAGTCGGGTGATTCTGCTCCAACAGGCCGGGGCGCTGGCAAACGATGAAATGTTGCCTGAACTGCGTGCTATGATCTATGCTGGACGCGGACGGCCAGAGGCTGAAGAAGGAGTGGGCTCGTAATGCACCTGCTCGACACCGACACTCTCACTTACTTGCACGCCGGGCATCCGCGTGTGGTTGAACGCCTGCGTGAACTTGCTGATCCCGATGTAGGCACGACCATTATTACCAAGATCGAGTTGTTGCGCGGGCGCTTTGACTTTATGCTCAAGGCCGCTACTGGTGCCGAACTTCTCAGAGCGCAACAATTGCTCGCTCGTACTGAAGAACTCTTGGCCCAAATTGTTATAGTTCCATTTGATGAGACATCTGCAGTTCAATTTGATCGCTTGCAGGCGGTAAAAGGATTGAAGAAAATTGGCCGGGCTGACCTATTGATCGCCAGCATCGCCCTCGCTCATCGTGCTACACTGGTTACACGTAACGTGCGCCACTTTCGGCAGGTACCCAACTTGAGTGTGACAAACTGGGTAGATTGATCAGTGTCTCTATCAGAGAAGATTGTTGGGCCATAGCGGGAGGAGTCTATGCAAATATGGGAATATGCGGTCCTGACATGGTGGCGTGCCAAAAATGAGAGCATAACACTAACATACCTACATCCTGAGGCCCCGCAAAGTAAGGTGGTGCAACGGGAAGGCATCTTTGCAAAGGAACCTGACTATTGGGCTCAACTTCTCGCATGGATCACCAAATTAGGATCAGATGGATGGGAGATGACAGGAGTTGTTGGAGACCGGCCCAGATATCAATATTGGTTCAAACGCCCGAAAGCAGAAGTACGTACTGAATAGCAGATGGACTCACCCAATGGACGGATGAACTTGCATTTGGTGCTGGTCAAAATTAAGGCCCTGCTTCTCCCCCTGGAAGCAGGGCCTCTTGATTTGTGACGCCTAGTGAACGAAACTCGCCTTCCACTGAGGCAAACCAGGCTTGGGCTACAGAAAGGCCCCACTCCCATGAGTAGGGATGGGGCTTCTGCTTTCTATCACTGCCCACTGAACCGGCCGACCGGACATTTCATCCACCTCCTACCTGATGAAACTGGCCGTCCACCGGGGCAAATCAGGCTTGGGCTCCAGCGCCTGCCAATCCTCGTCGGTCAGGCGCTCGCTCATGGGCTGCTTGAACTCGTAGTAGGAGAAGACACCGCCCTGGGCCACCACCTGCTGACCCTCCACCGGAGCGACGACATAGATGGTGAAGGCGTCGCCCACGCCCTCCTCTAGCACCTGGCCGGAATTGCCCTCGGTGTGCACATCGGCCACGATGGCCATCTGCTCGTCGGCCTCGGAAGTGATCTGGCCCGCCACCTCGACCGAGAAGGTGGTGATGCCCTCCAGGAAATCGCCGATGTTGCGGATCTGAGCGTACTCCTCCTCGGTCAACGCCTGGCCGGACAGTTCCTTCTCGGCCATCGTCTTGAGGGACAGCAGAAGCGACTCCATCTGATTGAGCTTGTCCGTGTATTCCGGGTTCAACAGACCGCGGTCTTTCAGCCCCACCCGCATCTGCTTGCACAGGGCGGCCAGGCGGGCGTAGACCTCGGGCTGGGGTTCCACGTACCCTTTGGCCGGCTCCGGTTCAGGCATGAGGCCCGTGGCCATGACGGTGTAGCTCTGCTTGGCGTAGAGGATGGTGTCGTGGCGCAACTCGGTCCAGGAGCCCAGGAAAGCGTTCAGATCCTTGTCCACCCAGGCCTCGTTCTGCATGAAAACGGGGTAGCCTTCGCCTTTCACCTCCAGCAGCGGCCGCAGCGAATAGAGCCAGCTCCAATACAGGTTCTCCACCCACTGCTCGGCGGGCAACGCAGCGAATTCCCCACGCAGTTTGGCCAACTGCTCCGGATAGCCGTCGTACTCGGCATCGCCCTCGGCTTCGATGATCTCCTCAGCCCGCCGGGAACCCAGCACTGCGGCTATGTCCAATCCGCGCGGGAAGCCGCGGATGGGCCCAGCCATCGAGTCAACCAGGGTAAAGGGCCGGCCTGTACCCTGGTAGAGCTTTACCTTGTCGTAAACCAACTGTTGGAAAATGTAGGAGTCAGGAATGAATCGCTGGCCCATGAAGCGGAAGCCCTTGGTCACCTCCTCCGGCTCCTCCTGGTCGGTGACGAGTGAGGAGACAATCTTGGGTGGGCGCAAGGTCATGGCCTTCTCGATGAAGGTGTCCAACCTGGCTTCGTCTTCCAGGTCGCCCAGGTTCAGGCTCTCGCCGTAGACCTCCTTGAGCACCTGCCCGTAGTCGTAAACGTTCAGGTCATCGGTTTTGCCCACGAAAAAGACCGTCGGCTCGTAGATGCGCTCCCAGACGGCCAGCGCCGGCCGATTGTCCACGCTGGCGCTCTGCAAGGCGGCCACGATGAGGATAGCCTGACGGGTCTCCATCCGCCCCTTCTGCACGTCCTCCGGCCTGTCGCCTGGTTTCAGGCGGAACATCATCCGCCCGTACCACATCATAGCCTTGAAGTAACGCTCAAAGGTCTCGTTGCGGGTGTAGTGGCCCCGGGGCACGTATTGGCTGTAATCTTCTTTGTAGCCAAAGATGGGCGAATCGGCAAAGCCCTGATGGGCCTCGATGAGGGCAAGCTCGGCCTGGACCACGTCTTGCACCTCAGAGGGGACGGTCACGTCTGGGGCGAGCAGCGTCGAGGCCACAGCGAAAAAGGCCACGTTGCGCCTGGCCGCTTCTTGAACCTGTCCCGAGGCGCTTTTATATTGCTGCAAAGAAGCGGTCAGCATGGCCTCGTTCAGCCCTCGCAGGTCATCCACGAAATGTTCGATCTCGGCGAAGCGCAAGGTGTAATCGTAGAGGATGTGATAAGTGTGGAGCAAGGCGTCGGTGGTGACAAAGATGGGTTGGCCCTGGTCCTTGGCCGCCTGGTAAATCCGGTAGATTTGCTTTGCTCCGCCGGGCACCACCACAAAGCCGTTCTGTTCCAGCAGGGCCCGTTGCTCGTCGCTGAGGGCCGGCAGGACATCAGGATTGGCCACGCTGTTCAGGTCAACAGTGTATGGCTGAACAGACGGTTCCACCTCCACCAAGTATGGCTCGTAAGCGGCGAAGGTGCCCGGCACAGCCTCGGCGATGGCCCGGGCCACCGGGACCGCCGTGGGAGGCGGCGTCGGTGTCGGGGCCTCGGTGGGGATAGATTGAGGAGAAACGCTTTCTGGCGTAGCCGTGGGCTCCTCGGCCGGGCTTGGCCGCTGGGGCAGACAGGCCGCCAGCAAGGTGATGATCAAGAGCAGCAGGGGAAAGTAAAG
>JAOZOT010000185.1:0-5720 GCA_029933115.1 Anaerolineae bacterium
TGGGCGGTATTCGTATCACCCTCCCGCAGGTTGTGAACCCTGCGGGAGGGTCACTGCCCATTGGGGGAGAGATTTGGAGGACATCCCCCATACCCCCCCGACCTGCGGCGCAAGCCTCTGGGCTGCGGAGCGGCCTGATTTGGATCGTGGTGGGCGGTATAGGACTCGAACCTATGACCTCCTCGGTGTAAGCGAGGCGCTCTGACCAACTGAGCTAACCGCCCACATTAGAAACTACTTGGATGATGACGCTGTCGCTTTGGTAGCTACAGGCAACAGCACGTGAAAACGGCTGCCTGGGCACTTTTCCTCATCGTAGCCCTCACTCTCCACCCACAACCAACCACCGTGGGCTTCCACGATCCCACGAGCGGTGGGGAGCCCCAGTCCCAGGCCACCTCCCATAAAGCTGGTTTTGCTGGTGCTATGCAAAGACGGGTCCTTCACTTCGTAGAAGCGTTTGAAGATGCGCTCTTGATCTTCCTCAGCGATACCGACTCCTGTATCCTCGACGATAACCTCGGTGAATTCTCCTTGGCCCGTTGAGCGAACATGCGGGGCAAGGACTTCTCCCGCCTCTATTACTCTCACGCTGAGACTGATACGCCCTCCATCGGGAGTGTATTTGATGCTATTGCCAATCAGGTTCACAAACACTTGCAGAAGCCGGTCTGCGTCCCCCCTTACCGGCGGTATCCCGCTCAGGTCAGCGACCACAATTTCCTGCTGTCTCTCCTCGGCGAAAGTTTTGAGTCTTCTGACCGCTGCGGTGATGACATCCTTGAGCGACACCGGCCCCAGGTGGAGTTTCAGCGTCCCGCTTTCAATCCTGGTCACATCGAGCATGTCTTCGACAATGGTGTTCAAGCGTTCCACACCTTTGGCGATGCCCTGAATCACCTCTCTCATGTTGTCGTTCCACCGGCCCATCGCTTCATCCTCGGCCTGGGTGAGCATACTCAGATACCCTTGAATGACGGTCAGGGGCGTCCTCAGTTCGTGGGCGGCAATAGAGATGAAGCGGGACTTCATTTCATCGGTATATCGTAGCTCCTCATTGGCCTTTGTCAGCTCTTCGATCTTTTCCTGCAACCTGTCAACCAACTTTTGGCTGTACTCGCGCAGGTAGACCCTCTCTTCAGCCACGGCCACCTTCTCTCGCCTGCCGGCCAAAAAGTCCTTGATCAGGCCGGGGAGCGTGTCCACGTCAATAGGTTTTGGGATGTAGCCATCGCAGCCGGCGGTTAGAGCCATCTCGCGGTCTCCGTCCATCACCCTGGCCGTCAGGGCAACAATGGGGGTATCTTTCAGGCCCTCAATGCTTTTGAGTTTGGTCGTGGCTTCAAAGCCATCCATGCCCGGGATATTGATGTCCATCAAGATTAAATCTGGCAGCTCTTCCTGGGCCTTCTTTATCCCCGAAAGGCCATCTTCTGCTTCCAGCACAGTGTAGCCGTGGGCTTCTAACAGACGCTTGACGAGCATCCTGTTCATAAGATTGTCTTCGACGTAGAGAATCTTGGGCTTCTCGGCCATCGCTGCTCACCCTCTTCGACGACTTTGGGGGAAGCTTTTGCCTTTCCAACGTGGTCGCTGGTAGGCAGGGTAAAGAAGAACGTACTGCCCACTCCCACCTTGCTCTCCACCCACAACCGCCCACCGTGCATTTCCACCAGACGCTTGCTGATGGGCAACCCCAGGCCCGTGCCTTCGGCCTGACGAGAGGTAGAGCCATCCAACTGGCGAAATTCTTCAAAGACGGTGGGAATGTCTTCTTCAGCGATACCTATGCCCGTGTCGGTGACGGAGCAAAGGATGAAAGGCATGGACCGACGCTGGCCGTCAAGTTCCACCTCCTCCGTTATACACTTTGCCCTCAAGGTAATAGAGCCCTCTTCGGTAAATTTGACTGCGTTGGACATCAGATTGAGGATAACCTGACGGATGCGCAAGCGGTCCGCATAGACAGTAGGCAGGTCATCTTCTACTTCTTCGATGAGCTCAATGTTCTTGTCGCCCACCAGGGCAAGGGTTGTGGACATGACACCGACCACTATCTCTTTGAAATCAAGCATCTCTCTGTGCAGCTCCATTTTACCTGCTGCGATCTTGGTGAAATCGAGGACATCGTTGACCAGACTGAGCAGATGCTGACTGCTGGTGTAGATAGCTGTCAGGTCGGTGCGCTGCAATTCGTTCAAAGGCCCATCAATCTCATTCAGAATGAGCTTGGTGAAACCGATGATAGAGTTGAGGGGTGTGCGCAGTTCATGGGATATGGTAGCCACAAACTCGTTTTTCAAGCGGTCGGCCTCTTTCAACTTTTCGTTGGCTGCCGCCAGTTCACGGTTTAACTCTCGCCACGGATTCAGAAGCTGCTCTTCCAGGATCAGATAGGCATATACCAGTGACGCTGCTATCATCAAAGCAGAGTTCAGAGAATAGCGATTGATAATGGGCAAGCCCGTGAGCACCCCTCCCAGCGCGATCAGGGCTCCACCCAGAGCAGATACCAGCTTCGATCTGTCAACTCCGGTTCCCTCCCGTCTGGCTTTATAGAGAGGCCACAAAAGCACTCCCTCAGCCAGAGCGAAGTAGGTCAAACAGTAGACCAATGTAAAAATGAAAAGCCAATCGCCGGCTTCGTAGGAAGAAGCTATGCTACCGTCAGGAGCAACCTGAACCCTGCCCCAATAAGGCTCCCTCAACATACCCGCCCAGGTAACCGCCAGACCGAGCAGGCCGATGGTTATTGTAACTCGCTTGAAAGTCGGGTTGCTCAGCCTATACCCGGCCAGGCTCATCCCGTATAAGATCAGGGGCACAGCAAATAGACCGGCAAAGGATAATCGCAGCCACGTGTTTGGGTCACCTATGCCGGGCAGCAGAGTCAGGCGCAGCATGATGGTGCCGGCGTTCCACCAGGCGATGGCGAGCATAAAGGCGCAGAAGAGCCAGTTCAAGCGCTGACGGGCCTGAAGCAATATCACGAAAGCCAGACCCAGGGGTATGGCAATGCCAAGTAGTTTGATAACGATGGAGATGGTCAACAGGACCGACATAGGCCCTCCCCTTCAAACGGGCGATGTAGCTGGAAGTTTGTAGAAAAACGCTTAATCCAGAAAGGCCACTACCATCCCCAATACTATTTTATACCGAAAAAGCGATTTAAGCAAGAAACACGGCGGGCAATCACTCCAGTTCCTCCAGCCGCTTCTCGATCTTGGCTATCTCCTCTTTTTCGTGATCCATCTGGTTGATCAAGTAGATGGGAGCATCCAGGCCATATAAGGCCGCTTTTTCCTCCAGGCGATACAGGTTCCTCTTGTGTATGGCCAGCAGGTCTTTCAGCTTCCTGACCTCCTCCGAGTCCACCTCAGCAGTTACTTTTCTGGTAGGTGGCGGGGCCGGCTTGGGGGAAGGGGTCGCAGTTGTCGCCGCTGGAGCAGCGGCTTCAGCGGCCGGGGCGCCCACCAGTTCGTCGCGCAAAGCACAAAAAAAGTTGTCGAAGTAACCATCCTCGCCTTCGATGACCGTCCCCTTTCGAACTCGCATGGCCCGCCAGATAAAGTCGCCGGCTGTTGGAGCCGAGGGGTTCACATACCACAGAGCCCCACCCTTCTCTCGGAGGCAGCGGTTGATATCGTCATCCCTCATGCTGTGACCGCTGATAATGACGTCGCGGCTCAGATAGTCGGTCAACACGCTCTCCACCCTCTCACTGAACTGGAAAATCTCCTCGGGTGTGAAAGCAAGGACGCGAGCGCCCAAATCGCCGTGCAGTTTCACCAGCTTGATGCGGGGTTGCGGATACCTCAGAGCCCTGATGATCCCTTCTTCGGTGTCCTGGCCGTTGATCAGCACGGTGAAGTCCCGGCTGCGGAGGCCGGTATCAGCAAAAGCGTCCTCGACGAAGGTGTCGTAGTTGGTGGAGAAAATGACGTCGAAATAGCCCTCCTTGGCCAATTGGGCCAGGGCATGGTAGCCCCTTGAAGGCTGTTGCCCTTCGATGTGCTTCTTGATGATGGCGTATCGCTCACTCTCGCTGAAGCCATCCAGGATCTCGTAGAACTCGGCGACCTTGTCGTCCCACGACATGGCGCCGGAGTCTTTCACGCTGTAATCGCTCACCACGCTCTCGATCACCTTGCCGAAGGAACTGGCCCCCGAGGTGAGGGACGCACCGGCTCCCAGGATCAGCACGTAGGGTGGTTCGGCGTTCTCTTTGCGAGCCTTCATGAGGTTAGCCAATACTTTGATGGCACGCGAGGCCATGACCTTCACCCCCTCCCCCCTCCAAGTGAACCTCTTCACTTCAATTCGGGCTGAAGCAGCCCATAATCACCGTCTTTGCGACGATAGAGGACGTTTATCCTCTCGACTTCACTGTTGAAAAAGACAAAGAAATCATGCCCCAACAGCTCCATCTGTTCGATGGCCTCATCTGGAGTCATGGGAACCATAGAGAATTGCTTGACCCTGACAATGCGATGTGCCTCTTCCTCCAGTTCCTCGATGGGCAGCGGTTCGCCCCGGACACGGCGACCACGGTCACGACGCTTCCCTTTGTAGCGGGCAATCTGGCGGTATATTTTGTCCAGGACGGCGTCAATGGAAGCGAATATATCATCAGTCCTCTCCTCAGCGCGCAGGATGGTGCCATTGCTTCTCAGGGTTAATTGAGCTACCTGGCGCTCCTGAGCACTTTTGACTTTCTCTGTAGAAAGTTCCACTCGGGCCTCGGTGATGCTCGGAAGGTAGCGGTCCAGTTTGCCTATTTTTGTCTCGACGTAATCGCGCAGCCACTCCGTCATCTCGATGTTTTTGGTTTGGATAATCAGTTGCATGTCCCTTTCTCCTTTCTTGAAAGCGCCGCTTTGTAACGCGGTCCGCCTCGACGATTTGTAAGAGCCCAGGCAGCGCCAGACCTCTTGCTCACAGTCGGTTGTGTAAAAGTGCACTAGCGAGCCCGAGCCAAGGTGAGAGCCCAGACGGTACGGACTCCGCGCTGCCTCAGGGCCAGGCTGCAAGCTTCCAACGTCGCTCCGGTGGTGTAGACATCGTCAATCAGCAATACGTCCTTATCTGCCAGTTGGTCGGCGGGGCAATGAAAGGCTCCGCGCACGTTCTCTTTACGCTCCTCGGCGTTCAGGTCTACCTGAGGGGATGTCTCTCGCACCCGTACCAGGGCATCTTCCAGCACCGGCAGGCCCACTCCTCTTCCCAGTTCTCTGGCCAGCAGGGCTGCCTGGTTGTAGCCACGCTCACGCAAACGCCGTGTATGGAGAGGCACAGGAACAATGACCTCGGCCGGAAGGCGGACATCCTGCCAATATGAGACCATCATCTCGCCCAGAGGAACAGCCAGGTCGCGGACATTGGAGTACTTGAGGCGGTGTATGGCCTCACGCACGGGGCCATCGAAAAAGGCAACTGAACGGGCTCCGTCAATCTGCAGGGCAGCGCGCTGACAGCGGGGGCAGAGCTTGCCTCCAGGTGTAGGGATTCCACAGCGGGGGCAGAGAGGGGGGCTGAGGAGTTCGATGGTATTGCGGCACTCAGGGCAGAGCCAACTGCCGACTTGGCGGCAGCCAACACAGCGTGGGGGAAAGAGCAAATCGAGGAGAGCTCTCTTAACATGAAGGACAAGGTTTGTACTTGGAGATGCCAAATCTTTTTACCCGTTCGCTTCCAACCACTCGAAGCGTTATTCCAATGAT
>JAOZOT010000185.1:5820-6927 GCA_029933115.1 Anaerolineae bacterium
GGTGCAAGACCTGGGGCAGGTGCAAGACCTGCCCCTACCGCAGGTTATTGAGAAGATACCCTTTTTAAATAGCTCCGAAAACGCCCGAATGCATCACCACGAGGATGGCCGGTCCCAAGAGAACGATAAAAAGGGCGGGGAAGATCAGAAAAGCCATTGGGAACAACATCTTGACGGGGGCCTGGTGCGCTTTTTCCTCGGCCCTTTGGCGGCGTCTGATGCGCATTTGCTCCGATTGGATGCGCAACACTTTGGCAATGCTGACGCCCAATTGGTCAGCCTGGATGATGGCCGCCACGAAACTGCTCACATCAGGTACATCCATCCTGTCAGCCATGTCTCGCAGGGCCTCGCGCCGCAGCTTGCCCATCTGAATCTCCTGGATAACCCGGTTGAAAGCCAAGCTGAGTTCGTTGTCCCACTTTTCGGCCACTTTGGCCATAGCGGCGTCAAATCCCAGGCCCGCTTCGACGCTGATGGTAAGCAGGTCCAGAGCGTCGGGCAGGGCTTTCACTATCTCCGCCTGCCTGCTTTTGATTTTGCTGGACAGCCAAAGGGTAGGCAGCACGTAGAAGCCCAACCCGCCCGCAATAAGGGTAGCAATGAATCGCTTGGGCAAATACTGGCCGGTAAGGGTCAGCAGAAGAAAAGTCATGGTCGCCAGTAGAATCCCGGCCAACCCTCGGACGCCCAGGAACTCGGTCGGCCCCCAGCCATAGGGCCTGCCGGCCAACTCCAGTTTATGGCGGATGTTCTCAATGTTATGCTGGGGAGCAAAACGGCTTATGAACTGGGCAATGCCCCGGATGAGAGGTTTGATGACGCGCTCGCTGAAGGGCTGCGAAAGCTCTATTTCTTCCAGCGTTAGGGTCCGCCCTCCGTACTCAGCCAAGCGGTCCAAAACCTGGTCGGAGGTGCGCGGTGCCGCTACCCCCACGAATAGCAAGACGATGCTCCCTAATATAGCCACAGCGACAATCAAAACCACTGGTGACAACATCTTCAACCTCCCACTACCCTAAGCTTATAGCCGATGGCCGATGGCCATCTTAGAGCGTGTCTGAAAATTCAGAGGGCGGCGCTCGTAGTAACGACTTCTGTCGTTTT
>JAOZOT010000702.1 GCA_029933115.1 Anaerolineae bacterium
TGCTCACATTCGAGGAGGGTCATGGCAACTCTTCCATCATTTCGTGTAACCGTTGCTCATCAGTCACCGCAGCTTCCCATTCCCAATAGTCACGCTCTGTCTCGTAGGCGTGCTTGTCGGCAATGCGGCCCTCGTGCCACGCTTGCCTGAAGGCCTCGAAACTCATCTGGTAACGCTCCTCAAATCCTTTGCGTTGCCTTTCAGCCTCCTTGAGTTTCAGGCGCAGCAGGTCTTTTATGGCGAGATGTAAGGCGACATCGAACCGAACCTCTCCCGTGAGGTCGCTGAGGACTTTATGAATTGGTTTAGAGACTGTGACTTCGAACACTTTATTCACCTCCCTGATTCGGTTGCGATACAGTCGGCTTCAATCGCCAACGCCGACGACGGGGCGAGAAGAGCGCGGCCAGAAAGAAAATGACGGTAGCCGTCAGGACGATGGTCGCCCCCGAGGCAATGTTCAGCCAGTACGAGAGGAAGAGCCCCACCAGCGCCGAGCCCACCCCCAGGAGGACAGAGAGGGCCATCATCCGTCGAAAGTCGTCGGTCAACTGGTAGGCGGCCGCCGCCGGAGTGACGATGAGGGCCGAGACCAGGATGATGCCCACCACTTTGATGGACAGCACGATGGTCAGAGCGATGAGACTGAGGAGCAGAAAGTAAAGTTGAGCCGCAGGCAAGCCAGCCGCTTCAGCCATCTCCGGGTCGAAGGTGATGAACAGCAACTCCTTGTAGAATAGGACCACCACCAGCAGGACAACCAGGGCCAGACCGCCGCTGATCCACAGGTCGGTGGCCGTCACCGCCAGCACGCTGCCGAACAGGTAGCCGAAAAGGTCCACGTTGTAGCCCCGCATCAGGCCGATGAACAGGATGCCCAGAGCCATAGTCGAGGCGAAAAAGACGCCGATGGCCGTGTCCTCTTTGACCTCACCCCGGCGGGTGACAAAGCCGATGCCCCAGGCCGTGGCCAGGCAGAAGGCAATGGCTGTGAGGACAGGGTTGAGCCCTAACAGAAAGCCCAGGGCCACCCCGCCGAAGGAGGCGTGGGCGATGCCGGCCCCAATAAAAGACAACCCTTTGAGGACGACGTAGACGCCGACGACGGCGCACACCGCCCCAATGAGCACCGACGAGGCCAGAGCCCGCTGCATGAAAGTGTAGCTCAAAATGTCGAACACGGCTCCCTCCTTCCTCCAACCCCCCAACCACCCAACCACCTAACCCCCTAACCACCTAACCACCCAGCCACCCAGCCACCCAACCCCCTAACCCCCCAACCACCCAGCCACCCTGCTCAGTGCTCGTGCCCCCTGCCCACGATTATGTGCGGCACCCGGCCGTGGCCGAAGAACATCGTCTCTGGGCCGTACATACACTCCAACAGCCCTTCCCCCTCCATCTCATCCGGGCGGCCATGAGCCACCAACCGCCCGCTCAGGCAGGCCACCTGGTCCACGAACTGAGAGACCACCCCCACGTCGTGGGAGACCAGGAGCACAGTCAGGTCCAACGAGCGGTGCAACTGGTGCAGCAACTGATACAGCCCCTCGGTCATGGCCACGTCAAAGCCGGTGGTTGGCTCGTCCAGGAGGAGCAACTCTGGTTCGGCGGCGCCCTGAGTCTGTCGAAGGGTGGCCAGGGCGCGGGCCACGAAGACCCGTTGGCGCTGCCCTCCCGACAGTTCCCCGATCTGCCGGTCGGCCAGGGCCTCCATCCCCACCTGGGCCAGGGCCCAGCGCACCGCCTCCCGGTCGGC
>JAOZOT010000703.1 GCA_029933115.1 Anaerolineae bacterium
GCTCGTGCCGTTGAGATAGTCAACGGTCTTCGCCCTCCGCCCCGGGCCGTAGTAGCTCCAGGTCACCAGGTCGTCCCCGCTCGTGTGCTCCTCGAGCTTCGTCCACCGGCCCACGGCGTCCACGGTGACGTCGATCCGGTAGTTCGAGGGGTAGGTACAGGTCGCCCGGGAGCCGTCGTCGTGGTAGGTGTACGAGATCGTCTTCCCGCTCGATCCGATGGGGTTCGGACCCTGGGTCTCCTCCACCAGGCGCGAGAGGGTGTCGTAGGTGAACTGCACCGTCGAGTTGCTGTTCTTGGCCTCCGTCATCCGGCCCAGACCGTCGTAGCTGTAGCTCTCGCTCGTGGGCCCCAGCACCCCGCTGGCCCGCGTGATCGACCGGCTCGTGAGACGGCCGTAGTCATCGTACGCGTTGCTGACCTCCGTCCCCTTCGCCGCCATCCCCGCCCAGGGCCACCATCCGGCTCAATCAGCACAGGTGAACGCTTTCCTCCGGCGCGAACGCACACAAAGTGTACGAATGTTCCATCCTCCGTCACTTCATTGCAGCTTCTTCTTACTATCGACCTTCGCCAAGTCGTCGCCGACAAGGTCCAACCCCACCAGGCCAATGAGAAAGTCGGCTGCCTCCACTACGTCGAACCGTACTGCAATCCCTACACCCAAGCCAACCTCAAACCCAATGGAGCCCATGGAAGGGAATCTCCTCCGATAGCACGGTGTCTTCTGCGATTCTGTCGCCCCCGCGCGTTCTTCAGTCGGACTCAGACTTCCCAAACTCAAGGGAATGCCGGCTTCAACCACGAGCCCGTTCCGGCTAGTTGACGCTAACCCGCCAAAACCTAGATCGTAGCTCCCTGAACCGTGATGGCCAAAGACCAGGAGCCCTATGCCCATGGGGCCCACGTTAGCCTGTGCTCCGAGAGAGTATCCTGTCATGCTCACCGCGAAGGCATCCGTGAGGTCGGCTCGGCGGTTCCTCGCCCACTGCGAAGCACATCCGGGAAGAAACGTCGTAAGAATGACGAATCCACACGACAAGGTGTGACTTCGAATCCAATGACACACATGCTCCCCTGATAGGTGTCTCCCACTGCCCGTCTGGATCATGCCATCCTTTCGCTTCTTCATCTGCTCACGCTCGCGTCCTTCTTCTTCACGATCTTGACATGACATCCATTCTCCGAGAGTTCCAGCCCCGGATCACGTGGTGTGTATCCAACACACCCTCCGCTCACATGAGGCTCGTCATCATCGAAGAACCTCCCATTGGTGGGATCCTGGGATTCCTCTTCGAGCAGAATACGGAACAATTGCATGACGGCGAGAGCCCTACGTGCGGCCCTCTTGAATTTCGGCTTGTTCGCCTCCTTGTCGTCTGGATCGTCTACAATGCCAAAATCCGCAAGCCGGTCAATCCAGAAGTGGCCGAACACCGGACTATAGCCTTCATGGGCATAGGAATCGAAGAGGTAGTGGAGGGCAATCCCCAAACGGCAAAGTGCAAAAGTGCGGTCCTTTTCGCCTTGCGCGTCCGCCATCAATTCGTGAAACCTAGCGTCACGCTTCTTTCGTCCTGGGTCCTTCCCTACTAGAGCGTGATACTTGCTGTTCGCAGGTTTCAATGGCCAATTGGCCGCAAGCTGCGAATTGTCGTCCATTTGTTGCGAACAATACGCGATGATGCTGGCCTCCGCATGAGAGAAGCCAACCTGCATGGCATGATGATAGACCCAGTAGTAATGCACATCTTTGTCAT
>JAOZOT010000704.1 GCA_029933115.1 Anaerolineae bacterium
GGCTTGCAATAGACACCTGCATTGTGGGGTATATCCCAGAACTGGCGGTAACTTATAGCGTGTCTGAAAAATGCTCGTAGTGGCGACTTGAGTCGCTAACGACCGGTGCTCTGGAGCTAAAAACGACTGAAGTCGTTACTACGAGCGCCGCCCCCCGAATTTTCAGACACGCTCTTGCCAAAAGGGCATTTTGAGGCCGTTTTCCTGCTCTTATGTCTCTGTCAGCGACCCTCCCGCAGGGTTCGCCACCTGCGGGAGGATGGTATGCTCCGACACTCTTGGGACACTGCACTGTCTTCCTAAAGTAGCAGTCACAGGTGCGACGCATCTCACTTCGTCGGGAAAGCCCTGAGTATCTCACCCCCAATCCACTTGTCAGATCACCGCTTATCAAGTACAATACAGGTGGTGAAAGGGTAGAAGCCATGTCGGAACGCCCTCTTGCAGAAAGGCTGGGGTATTATCTCCTGAAAAAAGTCAACAAAGCCGTCCGCGAATATGAGCTGATTGGGGACGGCGACCGCATCGTGGTGGCGGTCTCAGGTGGAGGCGATAGTCTGAGCCTGCTTCAGTTGCTGCAAATGCGCCGGCGCTCAGCGCCAGAGAAGTATGATCTAATCGCCGTCCACGTTTACGATGACGCACGCCCTGACGAGCGCCTCCACAAGGACCTGGAGGACTGGTTTCAGGCCAAGGGGGTGGAATACGCCTTCGCCTCCCTGGAGGTGCCCACCGACGAGCCGCGCCCCCTCACCTGCTTCCGCTGCGCCTGGCATCGGCGCAAAGCCCTGTTTCTGGCGGCCGACCGCTTGAATTGCAACAAGGTGGCCTTCGGCCACCACGCCGACGATGTGGCCGAGACAGCCCTGCTCAACCTGTTCTACAGCGGTCGCCTGGAGAGCATGGAGCCTCGGGTCGAATTCTTCGGCGGCAAAATCACCGTCATCCGGCCTCTGGTCTATGTGCCGAAGAAAGAGCTGACCCGTTTCGCCCAGGCCGGCGGCTTTCCTCCACCCCCGTCGCGCTGCCCCAACAGCCTGACCTCCAAGCGGGCCCGAATGCAGGCCATCTTGCGGGAACTGGAAAAGGACTACCGCGGGGCCAGCAGCAACCTACTGCGCGCCCTGCGTAGAGCTAAGGGAGTTAGAAAGAAATGATAATCTCAACTGCTCTCGCCGGATTGCCAAATCCGGCGGGTACGGCCTGGATTTGGCAATCCAGGCCGAGCGAAAAGGATGGAACAATAGCCGATGAAAGACTTTGCCCTTGAACTGGCCAGAAAGGCGGGCCAGATATTGATGGACCACTTTGAGCACCGATTGGCCGTGGAGAGCAAAAGCTCAGAGATAGACCTGGTGACCGAGGCAGACGTGGCCTCGGAACAACTCATCGTAGAAGCTATCCGCGCCCAATATCCCGAACACAGCATCCTATCAGAAGAAGGATTGGGCGAAGAACAAGCGGGAAAGTTCCTCTGGGTGATTGACCCATTGGACGGGACCACCAACTATGCTCACGGCTACCCTGTCTTCGCCGTCTCCATTGCTTTGCAGCGCGAGGGCGAAACCGTGCTGGGCATCACCTACGATCCGGTGCGGGACGAACTGTTTTGGGCCGAGAAAGGTAAGGGGGCTTATTGCAACGGACGGCGGCTATCAGTCTCGGGCACTGATAGTCTGAGGCGCTCCCTCTTGGCCACGGGCTTTCCCTACGCGCGGGCTTCCATTGAGGACAACAACGTGGCCGAGTTTGGCCGC
>JAOZOT010000705.1 GCA_029933115.1 Anaerolineae bacterium
CCTGCGGGAGGGTAGGTAGCGGGTTGACCCTCCCGCAGGTTACCAACGGCGTTCTCGTTTTCATCCTGCTTTGTCAAGCGCCGTGGCCAGACGCACACCGTACCATCGGAGCCTGCGGGAGGGTAGATAGCGGGTTGACCCTCCCGCAGGTTACCAACGGCATTCTCGTTTTCATCCTGCTTTATCAAGCGCCGTGGTCAGACGCACACCGTACCATCGGAGCCTGCGGGAGGGTTAAGGCCGATGCCATATCGAGGTGACGTGTTTGCTCAAAATCACTACTACCACGTTTACAACCGGGGTGTGGGAAAAGAGCTGATATTCTTCAACCCCGCTAACTACGAATACCTTCTGCGCCTAGTCAAGCGTTACTATCGTCGGTATGGGGTTACTGTAATTGCATACTGCCTGATGCCCAACCACTACCACTTTCTACTCAGACAAGAGACCGACCAAGTCCTGTCCAAATTCATCAATGTATTATTCAACGCCTATGTGCAGGCAGTGAACCGGCAACAGGGTCGCAAAGGCACCCTTTTTGAAGGACGCTTCCGCCACGTGTGGGTAGATCGTGAGGAGTATCTGATCCATCTATGTCGCTACATTCACCTGAACCCGGTAAAAGCAAAACTGGTGTCCCAGATCGAGGAGTGGCCGTACTCAAACTACCTGGAATGGATCGGCCAACGAACTGGGGTTTTGAAGGATGAAACGTTCATCCGTGAGCGTTTCCCGACCCTTGAAGCATATCAACAGTTTGTGGCCGATGATCAAGACGAGATACGAGCTCGTAAATTTATCGCCAAGTACGTCTGGGACTAGCCCACCCTCCCGCAGGTTGCGAACCCTGCGGAGGGTGGGTAACGGGTTGACCCTCCCGCAGGTTACCAACGGCGTTCTCGTCTCAACCTGCTTTGTCAAGCGCCGTGGCCAGACGCCGTCAGAACCTGCGGGAGGGTAGGTAGGATGGACGCGCCATCGGCCACCCCGACGCCGAGGCCCACGCCGCCCGCGTGGAGGAGATTCGGGCGCGGGTGGGAACGGCGGATGGGCAGGATTGACGGATCGGTGCGAAAGAAGGAGGGTGTGAGTGATCCTGCAATACGTGAGAGCGGCTATGGAACGGGCACACTACGAAATCATTGACGATTCTGAGCCTTACTACGGTGAAATCCCAGAGTGCAAAGGCGTCTGGGCGACAGGGAAAACCCTTGAAGAATGTCGCCGCAACCTGCAAGAGGTGCTCGAAGGCTGGATCGTCGTTCGCTTGCAGCGGGGGTTGCCCATTCCACCCATCGGCGAGCTGGTGATCCAACCCCTTGAGGAGATGAGCATCGCTCATGCCTAAGTTGACGCCTGTCAAATGGAGAGACTTGATCAAGCGGCTGCGGGCCCTGGGATTTGAAGGCCCTTTCGCCGGCGGCAAACACCTGTACATGGTGAGAGGTGACCTGGTGTTGACTATCCCTAACCCCCACCGGCGGGAGGTTAGCGTGGATTTGCTGCGCAGAATCCTGCGGCAGGCCGATATTTCTCGCCAGGAGTGGGATCAGGCAAAGTAAGGCCACTCTTCGCGCCACCTACAAGCATGAGATCCGCCATCCCGACGCCGCCCGCGTGGAGGAGATTCAGGCGCGGGCGGGTTGACCCTCCCGCGAACCTGCGGGAGGGTGGCGACCAGGGGGTTCAAGGGAGATTAGGAGATTGGTCATGGATGAAACTTTAAGGGAACGTGGTGTAACTGCCATCCGT
>JAOZOT010000186.1 GCA_029933115.1 Anaerolineae bacterium
CTTATTATATCTCAAAGTCCTGTTATTTTCAACCCCTTTAATTTTGGAGCTTGCGCAGCAGGCTTCGCTGCGCAAGCCCTTTTGACAATCGGAACATTTGTTCGTATAATATAGCCAGCACCACGAGAGGGGGACGGCCATGATAGACACTTTTGAGAAGGTAGAGATACTGGGCCGTTCGGCCCAATATGACCTCTGCGGGGAGGCCTGTGGCACCGACGCCGCCCGTAAAAAAGATGACCTGGGACGCTGGATCTACCCGGCTGTGCTGCCCGATGGGCGACGGGTGGCCATGCTCAAGATATTGCTCTCCAACGCCTGTCAGAAGGATTGCTACTACTGCGCCAATCGTGCCGGCCGCAACTTTCGACGGGTCAGCTTCACCCCCGACGAACTGGCCTGTGCCTTCGACCAGATGCATCGCCAGGGGCTGGTGAAAGGTCTCTTTCTCAGTTCGGGCATCTGCGGCGACGCCGGCCACACCATGGACCAGATGATCGCTACGGTAGAACTGGTACGCGAGAGGTACGCCTTTCCCGGCTACATTCACCTCAAAATCCTGCCCGGCGTCTCCTTCGCCCACGTCGAGCGGGCTGTGCAATTGGCCACCCGCGTCTCTGTCAACCTGGAAGCCCCCAATGCTGAGCGGTTGGCCTGCATCGCCCCGCGCAAAGATTTCGCGGCCAGCCTGCTGCAACCGATGTACTGGGCCAAGGGCCTGATAGAAGCCGGCGGTGGCCGCCTGGTTCCGGCCGGCCAGACCACCCAATTCGTGGTGGGAGCGGCCGATGAGTCGGACCGTGAGATTCTGATGATGACCGCGCGGCTCTACAAAGAAGTGGGGCTGGTCCGTGCCTATTTCAGCGCTTTCCAGCCCGTGGTAGATACTCCCCTGGAGGGCCATCCCCCCACCTCTCCTCTGCGGGAGCATCGCCTCTACCAGAGCGACCGGCTCCTCCGCCGATATGGCTTTGCCTTTGACGAGTTGGTCTTTGACAGAGACGGCAACCTGCCCCGCGAGGCCGACCCCAAAATGATGTGGGCCAGGGCTCACCCAGAGCGTTTTCCCATCGAGGTCAACCGGGCCGGCCGTGAGGAGCTACTGCGCGTCCCGGGCCTTGGTCCCCGCTCGGTGGCCCGCATCCTGCGCCTGCGCCGTCAGGGGACTTTTCGCACGCTGACCGACCTGAGGAAGACCGGCGCTGTGGCCGGCCGGGCTGCGCCCTTCATCCTGCTGGACGGCAAGAAACCGCCCTATCAGATGAGCCTGTGGTAGCTGTAACCCCCATCCCCAGCCCTTCCCCCCACGAGGGGGAAGAGAGTTGGAAGTCAGAGATACTTGCCGATGAGCAGGTCCAGGTCTTTCTTCATCTTCTCTGGGATCAGGTCGCGCTGGGTGATGATGGCATTGGACAGGGCAGTAGCACACTCGCAGGTGCGCTCCTGAGGAATAGTGGGCACCAGATGCTGGATGGCCTTCTTGGTCAGAGCAGCGTTGGCCATCAGGTTTTCGATGAGCATGGCCACGGTGACGGGCTCCTCGGTCTCGTGCCAGACGTCGTAGTCGGTGACGTGGGCCATAGCTGCGTAGCAGATTTCGGCTTCGCGGGCCAGGGCCGCCTCTGGGGCAGCGGTCATACCGATGATGTCCACCCCCCACCAGCGGTAGATGCGCGATTCGCCTTTGGTGGAGAAACGGGGCCCCTCGATAGTCAAGAAAGTACCGCCCAGGTGCACCGTAGCCCCCGTCTTCTTGACGGCCTCGTAGACCAACCGGGAAAGCTCTGGGCAGAAGGGCTCGGCCAGGCCGATGTGAACCACCAGGCCGTTGCCGAAGAAGGTATAATGGCGGCGCTCCTTGGTCTGGTCAAAGATCTGGTCGGGGATGACGATGTGACGGGGAGCGTATTCCTCCTTCATGCTGCCGCAGGCGGTGATGGAGATGATGCGCTCCACCCCCAAGCTCTTCAGGGCGTAGATGTTAGCCCGCGAGTTGACCTCGGTGGGCATGAGGCGGTGGCCCACCCCGTGGCGGGGAAGGAAGGCTATCCGTTGGCCGGCCAGAGTGCCGACGGTGATAGCGTCTGATGGGTCGCCAAAGGGCGTGGAGATGTGCACCTCCTCAACGTCTGTGAGGGCCTCCATCTGGTAGACCCCACTGCCGCCGATGACGCCAATGCGTACTTTCTCCATAGTTTGCTTATCCCTCCTTGTTGATTTGTTGACTCGCCGAAAAGTAAATTCTGCCTAACCGCCCAGCACCTCCCGCACCTTGCGCAATACCGTGCGCTGGTCATAGGGCTTTTGCAAGAAGCCCTTGGCTCCGGCCGCCAGGATGTCCTGAGCCTGCCCGTTCTCACTGTAACCGCTGGAGAGCAGCACCTTGACGTCGGGGTTGATCTCCCGCAGGCGCTCGTAGGTCTCTTGTCCCCCCATCCACGGCATGATGATGTCCAGCACCACCAGGTCTATCTCCGCGCTCCGCTCGGCGTACAGTTTCACGGCCTCGATGCCATCCGCGGCCAGCAACACGGTGTAGCCCCCCTGTTCCAGGATGCGTCGGAGCAGCTTCCGCACAGGCTCTTCATCATCCACTACCAACACGGTTTCGGTGCCTCCGACGACCTCGGCTTCCGCCAGAGGTGGGGCTTCCGCCAGGCGGCCGGCGACCGGCAGGTAGACCTTAAAGGTGCTCCCCTGACCCGGTTCGCTGTAGACGTGGATAGCTCCCCCGTGCCTGCGCACAACGCCGTAGACTATGGCCAGGCCCAACCCACGCCCTTCCTCCTTGGTGGTGAAGAAAGGCTCGAAGAGGTGTTGTTGGGTCTCGGCATCCATCCCGACGCCGGTGTCAGTCACGCTGAGCAAAACGTACTGGCCGGCCTCGAGGTCCAATTCGGTGCGGGCCTTTTCCTCGCTCAAGGTCACGTTCTGAGTTTCGATGATGAGTCGGCCACCTTGAGGCATGGCATCGCGGGCGTTGAGGCACAGATTAAGGAGCATCTGGTGAAGTTGGCCGGCGTTGCCTTCTACTATAGCCAAGTCTTCGGCCAGATGAGACTCGAGGGCAATAGCTTTGTCTATAGTGCGCTCCAGCAGACTGACCACCTCGCGAGCGATGTCGTTGAGGTTCAGGGGGTATACTTTGACCTGACCTCGCCGGGCGAAGGTCAGCAGTTGACGGGTCAGTTCCGAGCCCCGTTGAGTGGAGCGGATAATGGTCTCTACATCGTGGCGCAGTGGGCTATCAACGGGCAACTCCGAGTAGATGACAGAAGCAAAGCCCATGATGCTGGTCAGAATATTGTTAAAGTCGTGGGCAATGCCCCCGGCCAGGGTACCGATGGCTTCCATCTTCTGGGCCTGACGGAGTTGCTCTTCCAGGTGCTTGCGCTCAGTGATGTCGCGATAAATGCCATAGACCGCTACCTGCCCACCGTTAACTGTAATCGGCGTCCCCAGAATGGATACGTCAACCAGTGTTCCGTCCTTGCGCTGGCGCACGGTCTCGAGGGCCACCCTCTCGCCCCTTGCCACTTGTTTCGTGATCGAGGTAGCTTCTTCGCGGAGGTGGCTAGGAGCGAGCAGTTCGTCTATAGACCGACCAAGTACTTCATCAGAGGTATAACCGAACATCCTGGTGAATTCGCCGTTCACACGTAACACCCGGCTATCGTTGTCAACCAGTACAATCGCCTCCGGGGCGTTCTCGAACAACTGCTCGAAGTAAGCCTTCTCAACTCGCAGCGCCTCCTCTGTCTGCCTGCGCCTGGTGATCTCTCGCTGAGCAGCGTCGTAAAGCCGGGCGTTCTCAATGGCGATGGTCAACTGATCGGCCATGGTCTGCAAAACAGCGATATCTTCTTCTGAGAAAGCAGCTTCTTCGGTGCTTTGCACTGTCAGCGCGCCGATGCACCACTGACCGTGGCTGATCAAAGGCAGAGCCATCTCAGAACGGGTCTGGGGCAGCAGGGGATTATCGAAGCGAATGGCTTCCTCTCCCACATCAAGGGCGATGCGCGCTTGGCCACGGGCGGTGCACCAGCCGACCATGGAGGAACCGCCTACCTTGAGTTTATGGCCCGCGGCGAGCATCTGCCGACCGGCCTCACCGGTGCCGGCCCGCAGCACGGCGTACTCGCCGGTTTCATCCACCAGGAACAGACCAACGTAGTAGAAATTAAAATGCTCCTGAATCAGATTCACGGCCTGATTCATCAACTCTTCAGGGTCAAGGATCGTGCTGGCGGACCGAGAGATTTCAGCGGCGGTCTGGAGTTGAACGTTGCGGCGCTCGAGGACGGTCAACAGCCGTTCGCGCTCGGCGATTTCTTGCCGTGTCTGCTCGTATAGCCGGGCGTTCTCAATGGCCAGCCCGGCCTGATCGGCCAGGCCAAGCAGCATAGCTCGCTCCTCGTCTGAAAGGTGCTCGTGAGGAGAAAAGACGACCAGCACTCCCACTACCTTCTCCCCGACGGGGAGAGGGACGCAGGCGGCCAGCTTGGCTCCCATGGCTCGTTCAATGAGTGGAGCCAGCTTCGGATTGATGGGAGGCTCGACGCCCACGACGATCCGTTCCGGATCCCGACTCCAGGCCTGAAGTTCGCCGCTCAGATAGGCCCTGGCCATCGGGTTCTCCTCGGCCGTCAGCGGCAGGCTGAAAGCATCCAGGCTGAGCCCGGTGAACCTGGTCGTGGCCTGGAGGAATCCGCTGCCCCACACCGCGCCCAGAACCAGTCGCTCGCCCTTGGCGTCGGGCACCCCAATG
This sequence comes from Anaerolineae bacterium, assembly GCA_029933115.1. Classification (GTDB taxonomy): domain Bacteria; phylum Chloroflexota; class Anaerolineae; order E26-bin7; family E26-bin7; genus E26-bin7. The sequence goes on from JAOZOT010000186.1 coordinate 4,769, forward strand.
AGAGAGCCAACGTAGTTGAGGGCCTTGCCGGTGCTTTGGGCGATGGTGTCCAGCACTTCGTCCAAAGGGAGTGTGCTGCGTAAGGTGGCGTTGATCTGCTGCAAAGTTTCGAGATAGCGACTGCGAGCCTGGGCCTGCTCGTACAGGCGGGCGTTTTCAATGGCCAGTGCGGCCTGATTGGCAAAAGTGGAGAGCAGTCTGGCGTGATCTTGGTCGAAAGCGCCCACTTTGGGATGAGACAAGGTGAGCGCCCCCAGCGGCTGCCCGTCCTTACCCATCAGCGGCACCCCCAGGAAGGAGCGCATCGGTTCCTCCATCTCGATGGGGATCCAGCGCGAGTCTGTAGTCACATCGGCCACCACCACCGGCTGCCCTGTGGTGACCACGGCCCCGGCGAGGCCCTCTTCTAGCGGAATGTGCAACTCGGCCTCAATAGAGGTGATAGCTTCCTGAGACAAGCCATAGTGGGCCCCGAAAACGTATTCGCCTTTCTCCGTGTCTATCAGCATCACACTACCCAGAGCCGCGTCAGTGGCTCTGGCCGCCGCCTCGATGATAGCCGTCAACAAACCTTCCTGATCGGAGATGGAGAGACAAGCCCGGCTGGCCTCATACAGAGTCGTGACTTCCCGCAGCCGGCGCCGGGCTTCCTCGTACAGTCGCCTGTTCTCCATAGCCACCTGTGCAGCGTGGGACAGTTCTCGCCCCAGCACCAGCACGGTGATCACCTCATTGCTGTGGCGGTTCACCCCGTCGTCGGCCAGTCCCTGTTCGCCAAAGCTGTAGAAACCGATCACCGGCACTTCGGGCATCATTTCTATCATGCCAGAGAGTTCCTCTCTCGCCCGCTCCCCTAGAATACGAGGCCGAAGGGCACAGGAGAAGACAAAGGTTACGGTCGGGTCGGTGATCTCGCCCCGCAGCAAAGCCTTGCGCAGGGCCTCCTCACCGGCGGCGATCATGTCCTCTTCATCTACCTCCATAATCGTCAGCGCCGTCCCTTCGGGCACCGGCCGGGTGAAACGCACCCCTCCCTGGGCAGTGAAGTAGCTGGCCACGTTGATACTATATTGTCCGTAAGGATCGGGGCTGCCGGCCGGCCGGCCGGTGGTCAACGTCAGATGCTTACCCTCCAAAGCTTGCCGGGTGGTGCCCAGCAGGCGGGCATACACCTCGGCCGCCGGCTGTCCATCCAACTCCAGAACCTCGTGTCCCTGAGCGCGGGTGACTGTCGCCCGACGGGAGCTGGGGCGGAAGCCGTGAGCCAATCCTAATCCGAAAGCCAGTTCGGTCTCAAAGACGGCTACGAGCACTCCGTCGGCGACGGCACGCCGGCCGTGCAGGACATAGTTGGTTTCCATGCGCCAGTCATCGGCTGCACCTCCCCCAAAGATAGGCAACCGCCCTTCGGACAGCCGCTTCAACTCTTCCAAGATCTCGTAACTGCACGAATCGGCGTGGCGCGTGTTCCCCGGCGAGAAAAGGAGAGCGAAAGCCGCTTTGCCCTGGCGAGTCAACTCCTGCCATAGAGTGTTATCCTGGGGCGAGAAAAAGGGCTGTACCTCAGGCGCGCTCACTGCCTGGGTGACAGCCCTCCGCCAATCTTTTGACACTTTCTCGCCCACCCCAGCCCGCACGCTAAGATAAGGAGAGGCCAGAGCCACCACCACGACGCTTTCCTGCTGCGGGCCGTTGCATATCTCACCGGCGGTGGTGGTTCCCAGCACCGGCACCTCACCCACCACGCTGTGGATACCCCGCAGCAACTCCTCCAGGTCGTAGCACACTGAGGAGAAGACGAACACGGCCGAGAGGGGGTGCGCTTTCAGGCTGCTCACTGCCTTCTCGGCCGCCTGTGTGCCCACCCGAAAGGCATCGTCTCCCCGGGCACAACTATAACCGACCTCGATATTGGGCCCTGCGTTGGTGCTCACCCGTCCCTCCATTTCTGTCGGCTTCCTCTACGGTTTTCGGTGGAGAAACCCGGTTCTTCCCACCCGACGAAAAAACTGGCTTCGGTAGCGCATTTTATGGCATTTTGCCGTCAACGTTGAGGACATCACTAATACATATTATACCATATTGTTCATTCTTCCGCACATGGGCAGGCGCAAGGC
>JAOZOT010000187.1 GCA_029933115.1 Anaerolineae bacterium
CCCCTCCCTCGTTGACTCACTTCTCAACGATAGCCAGGATGTCACTTTCCCTCAGGATCAGGACTTTCTTATCGGGTTCGAGCTTGACCTCGGTGCCGGCGTATTTGGCGTAGAGGACGCGGTCGCCTTCTTTGACGTCCATAGGGATGCGCTCGCCCTCTTCATCCTTGCGGCCGGGGCCAACGGCCAACACCTTACCTTCCTGAGGCTTCTCCTTGGCCGTCTCCGGCAGGATGATGCCGCCGGCGGTTTTCTCTTCCCGCTCAATGGGCTCCACCACAACTCGGTCGCCCAGAGGTTTAAGCTTGATAGCCATCTTCTCATTACCTCCTCGCTAAATTTTTGCAGATACAAACTTTAGCACTCTTAGACCCAGAGTGCTAACAAATAATACCACAATATTGTCAAAAGCGCAAATTGAGGGGGGGAAAAGGTCACACACTTGAGGAAACTGTTCACGAGGATTCGGGCGTTGGGGTCACCGTTGGGGTGGCTGTGGGTAGGGGCTCCCACTCTCCGCAAAGGACCATTCCCTGGTAGGCCGGCAGGGCTGTGGGATCCATTTCCCAGGCCTTCTCCAGCCAGGGAATAGCTTCTTCGCATTGATCCAGGTAGACATAAGAGAGGCCCAATTCGTAGTAATATTCGACCGAATTCAGCCCCAGTTCGATGGCCTTTTTGAGAGTGGGGATAGCTGCTTCGTAATTACGCTGCACGTAATAGGTCACACCCAAGTGACCGTAGGTGGGGGCGTACTCGGGGTCCACTTCGAGGGCTGCTTCCAACTGGGTGGCGGCCAGTTCATAGTCTCCTTCAGAGAAGTAGGCCCAGCCCAGCAGATCATACCCTTCGACGTTATCGGGGTCAACCTGGATCGCCTTTTGAAACTGTTCGACGGCCGAATCATAGTCGGCCAGCACCAGGTAGTTTCGCCCCAGGCCGATGTAGAGGTATCCCAGTTGGGGATGCAATTCGATGGCCCTTTCGTACTCGCTGATAGCATTGCGGTAGCGTCCCTGCTTCTCCAGTACGTAGCCTAAATTGCGGTGAGCATCCACACTGGTGTCATCCAAGCTCACGGCCAATTCTGCTTCTTCGAGGGCGCGATCCCAACTGCCCAGATCGGCATAGACCTCTGCCAGGTAGGCATGGGCTTCAGCGTAGTCTGGATTCAATTGGATGGCTGTCTGGCACTTTTTGAGGGCCTCTGCGTATTGGCCGTCCCAGTCCAGGGCCATGCACAGGATGGCCAGAGTCTCGGCGTTTTCCGATTTGCTGACAGCCTCCTGCGCTCGTTGCACCGCTTCAGCGGTGCGGCGGCGTATAGCCAGGAGTCTGGCCCAGCGCACATAAATGGAGGCATTTTCGGGGTTCAATCTGGCTGCTGTCTCGTAGAGTTGAATGGCGTCATCGAGCTTGCCCTCCCAGTAAAGTGCCTCTGCTTCGTCCAAGTACGAGGCCAGGCTTCTGGTTGGAGTGGGTGTGGGCATAAAATGACTGGTCACCAACTCCGGCCGTTGAGTAACGACGTATAGCACACCGCCGATAAGTATCAACAGGATCAGAACTCGCACCGGTGAGGATCGCCTCTTTCTCTCTGGCCGGTAGTAGTACATTACTGCTATTGCTCCTTATCGTCGCTTCTGCGGTAGCTCTGCATTTACCGATTCGGACATTGGCCTGATAAGGCCATTGAGAATTTACTACCAATGACGCCAAGGCACAAAGAAGTTTATGGTTTTTGGGCGGCGAAGCTACTGCTCAAAAACACTCTGCCGCTAATTATAACATGGTCTGCTCGAACTGACAACATTGGAGCACATTGACTTTACCCACAAGCCCTGAAGCCCCCACTGCGAGGTGGGGGTAAGTCACAGCCGGCCCAGGAGAAAGCTCCCCTGGGTCAGTTGTGACGGCTCCCCCGGTGTAGCCGGGGGCTTCTCGGCGCTATCCTCACGATGTGGGTAAAGTCAAGTGGAGCACCTTGGATCTCGCGTTGCACGGACCTGGCTGAGCTTTCCTACAAGTGGTCACAGGTGCACCCCATCTCGACTTAGCCCTGAGCCCAGCCTGGTCGGTATTGTCAAGAGGCAAAACCTTTGGTATAATGGACTTGTATAGCTTGGAGGAGGTGATATGATGATTGAGGCTTTCTCTAACATTGCAACCAGCCTGGGGCTCTCTGCCTCGGCCGGCTTGAACGCTTACCTGCCCTTGTTGGTCATGGCTCTGACGGCGCGCTTGTTCCCCAGCCTGATCACCCTGAACGAGCCCTGGGATGTCCTGAGCAGTTGGTGGGTCATCGGTGTTCTGATCGTCCTGCTGTTCATTGAAATGACCGTTGACAAAATCCCGGCTGTGGACAGCGTCAACGATGTCATCCAGACCTTTGTGCGGCCGGTGGCCGGGGCCATTCTCTTCGCTGCCAGTTCCAACGTCATTGCCGACATCCACCCGGTGTTGGCCATGATCTGCGGTCTCATCCTGGCCGGCGGTGTCCATGCAGCCAAGGCCACAGCGCGGCCGGTGATCACCGGAGCCGGCGCCGGCACCCTCAACCCGGCCGTCAGCCTGGCCGAGGATGTCGCCTCTCTGGCCGTCTCTCTGCTGGCCATCCTTGTGCCCATCCTGCTCCTGCTTCTGCTTTTGCTGGCCTTTCTCCTGGCTCTGCTGTGGTACAGACGACGCAAGGCGCGGCCCGGTTGGTGAGAAACGGCTACAAATAAAATTTAGGAAGGAGAAATGAAAGTGGCGGAAAACTATTTGGGAGGACCGATGGAGGAGAAGAAGAGCAACACTACTCTGATTATCATCATCGTTGTGGTAGTGATATTGATCGTGCTGTGTTGCTGCTGTGTGTTGGGTGCCATGCTCTTCGCCGGCCCCGCGGTTGGAAACGTGTTCTCCAATATCGTTGAAGGGTTGGAGATGACGCCTATGCCCTAAAGGTCTGCATCACCTAAGCGCGGCCGCCCCGAGCTCAAGCTCAGGGCTGAGCGGCCCAAGCCCGCTAAAGGCGGGCTATGGGCCTGCTCAAACGGCTATGCGGGGGCTTAGCTCCAGAGAGTTTCTACCCTCCAGCAGTATATCGGCAAAGGAGGAGTAGAGTAGGATATGGGGCTCGTTTGCAACCTGCGAAGACACGACGCCGGTCGGCGTCTAGAAGCGGCTTGAGAGGTACTGACTCCAGCACGAGGGTTTAAGCATGAGTCGCTCGCAGTTGAAGGAGCAATTGTCATCCATCCCGGCCAAGCCCGGCGTCTACCTGATGAAAGATGAGAATGGCAGGGTCATCTATGTAGGCAAGGCGGTGAACCTGCGCAACCGGGTGCGCTCCTATTTTCACGCCTCGGCCGACCGCTCTCCCAAGACGCATTACCTGAAGCAGGACATCGCCGATCTGGATTTCATCGTCACCGCTTCGGAGCTGGAAGCACTCATCCTGGAGTGCAACCTGATCAAGAAGTACCAGCCTCGCTACAACGTGAGGCTCAAAGATGACAAACGCTATCCCTACATCAAAATCACCTGGCAGGAACCATACCCCCGCATCTACATTGTCCGTCAAATGCAAAACGACGGTGCGAAATACTACGGCCCCTTCACCGCTACCTGGGCTGTCTCTCAGACCTTGGACTTGTTGCGCAAGATCTTCCCTTATCTGACCTGCAAACGGGAGATCACAGGCCAAGACAAACGAGCTTGTCTCTACTATCACATCGGTCGCTGTCCTGGGCCCTGCATTGGCGCTGTGTCTCAGGAAGAGTATCGCGCCCTGGTGAGCCAAATCTGCCGCTTCCTGGAAGGCAAATCAGAGGAGATCATAGACGACCTGCGCGCTCAAATGATGGCCGCTGCAGAAAAGCTAGAGTTCGAACGAGCCGCAGCCCTGCGCGATCAAATCGCCGCTCTGGAGCGAGTCATTGAGCGTCAGAGGGTCGTTTCATCGGCCCTGGCCGACGAGGATGTCATCGCCTTCGCCCGTCAGGATGGCGACGCCTGCGTGCAAGTCTTCTTCATCCGCCGGGGCAAGCTCATTGGGCGGGAGTACTTTGTCCTGGAGGGCACCGCCAACGAGGATGCCAGGCAGATCATGACCTCCTTTGTTAAACAGTTCTACGACAAAGCCGCCTACGTACCATCTGAGATCCTTTTGCAGAGCGAGATTGACGAGGCTTTGATCATCCAATCCTGGCTGAGGAGCAAACGAGGCACCAAAGTGACGCTCAAGGTGCCCCGGCGAGGGCAAAAAAAGGAACTTGTCCAGATGGCGGCCGAGAATGCGGCCGAGACCCTGGCTCACCTGCGAGCCCAATGGCTGCTCGACGAGGGCAAAAGCGTGGAAGCCCTGGCCGAGTTGCAGGAACATCTAGACCTGGCCCACCCTCCGGCTCGCATCGAGTGCTACGATGTCTCCAACATCCAGGGGAAGGCAGCTACAGGAAGCATGGTGGTTTTTGTCAAAGGTGTGCCCAGAAAAAGTGATTATCGGCGCTTCAAAATCCGCACTGTCGAGGGAGCCGATGACTATGCCATGATGAAAGAGGTTCTGAGAAGAAGGTTCCGCCGGGCGGTCTCTGCGGAGTCTGCCCTGAGCAGAGGGTTCAGGGCAGAGGGAGAAGCAAAGCCGAAAGAGGACAGGGCCGCTCGGCCAGACGCGCCTCAACGGCCTGGCCGGACAGGTTTGAGTTCGGCCAAGTCTCACGATGAAGCCTGGACGATCCTGCCCGATTTGGTCATTGTGGACGGGGGTAAGGGGCAACTCAACGCCGCTCTGGAGGTGCTGGACGAATACGGTTTGAGAGAAGCTGTGCCGGTGGTGGGCCTGGCCAAAGAGCGGGAGGCAATCTTTGTCCCCGGCCAACCGGAGCCCATCCTGCTGCCCCGTGGCTCTCAGGGACTTTTTTTGGTGCAGCGTATCCGCGACGAGGCTCATCGCTTCGCTCTCCAGTATCACCGCCGTTTGAGGGAGAAGCGGACTTTGACCTCAACCTTGGAGGAAATACCCGGTATTGGCCCTAAACGCCGTCAGGCTCTCCTTAAGCATTTCGGCTCTCTTGAGAGCATCCGCGAAGCCACAGTGGAGGAGTTGATGGCCGTACCCGGCATGACCCGTCGAGCGGCGGAGCAGGTGAAGGAGTATCTGTAAAGGCGTGCGCAAAGCGAGGAAAAGATGTGAACGAGTTAGCGACGCGGCTGAGGACTTGTCTTCTCTTTGAGGATTTGTCTGAAAATGAACTGGAATATCTGGCCTCTCTCGCCAAAGTCCAACGCTACCCCGAGGGCACGGTCGTGATCCGCCAGGGAGATCCAGGAGATGCCTTCTACGTGGTCCTTTCGGGTCACTTGGAGGTGTTTCGGACGGACAAGAAAGGGCTGGAGAGGACCATCAATTATCACCTGGCCGGCCATTACTTCGGTGAGGGAGCTCTTTTCACCGGCAAGCCCAGGGTAGCTACCGTCAGAACTATGGATGACGTAGAGTTGGCCGTTTTCGACAAGGCAGCCTTTGAACAATTGTGCTCAAGGCATCCCGACATCAGGGACTATCTCATCCGCACTCGGGTTGACTTCCCTGGCCGTCAATCAGATGAGGTGGCTGACGTACATACTCGCAGGCACCCCTACGCGGTGATTGAGCGGTTCTTTCTCCCCGTGCTGATTCTTGCGCTTGTGGTTGGTATCTCTTTCGCTCTCTCCCTTTTTCCAGGGTCTCCCCTTCGAGCCATCCTGCCGTGGACCTGGGTCGTTTTTTCTGTGCTGTGGCTGCTTTGGGCTGTCTTGCTTTACATAGACTGGATCAACGACACTTTTATCGTCAGCACCAAGCGGGTGATTCACATTGAGCGGGTTCTCTTCCTGCGCGAAGAGCGTCGTGAAGCGCCTATTGACCAGGTGCTGTCGGTTACCATGAGAACCCCTACACTGATGGCGCGGCTGCTGGGCTTTGGCACCCTGGTCATCCGCACGGCCAGCCTGGGAAATCCGATTGTCTTCGATCACCTGGCAGAGGCCGGGCGGATTCAGCAGGTTATTCTGGAGCTGCGGGACCGAGCCAGGGCCTACCGGGTAGCCGCCGAAAAAGGGCAACGGCGCCGCATATTACAGAAGCACCTCGGCTTGCAGAAAGGCCAGGCAGAATTGTTGATACCGCAGCCTCCGCCACCGCTACCCAAACCGCAGAGGACGCTGTATCGTCTCCTGGACTATTTCATACCTCGTATGAAGTTGGTGAAATCTGATGAGGTGACGTGGCGCAAACATTGGTTGGTCCTGCTTAAAAAAGTGGCCATGCCTCTTCTGAGCTTGTGCCTGCCCATCGGCCTGATACTCGCTTCGTTCTTCCCTCTGCCCTTGATCGGGCAGGTTAGCGCTTGGCCTATTTTCCCCTATCTCATGATACTGAGTGTGCTCCTGCTTCTCCCCCTCCTCGGCTGGCTGTGGTGGCGTTACGAGGATTGGCGCAATGACATCTATACTGTCACCGCGACCTCGATTATAGACCGGGAGAGCGCTCCCTTTGGATTTCGAGAGCACAAGCGGGTAGGCTCTCTTGAGGACATTGAGAGCGTCTATTCCCACGTGCCGAATTTCCTGGCCAAAGTGCTCAACCTTGGCGATGTTGTTATTGACACGGCAGGCTCGCCGGCAGCCTACACCTTTGAGTCGGTTCACGACCCCCTTGCCGTGCAGCAAGAGATCTTCTCGCGGATGCGTGCCTACCGCGAGTGGAAGAGCCAGAGCGAAAGCCAGGCAGAGATGGAAAGGTGGGCCGACTGGTTCGCCGAGTACCACAGGTTGGTGTCTGAAAAAGAGCCGATGGAAGGCGAACCGCGCCCATAGATTCGGTGTAGCAGTTTAGTTTTGTGAGGGCACTCGGCC
>JAOZOT010000706.1 GCA_029933115.1 Anaerolineae bacterium
CAATTGCTCACAAAACTAAAGTGTTACCTTCCCCAGAGGGGTCAAACTTATGGAAGAGCTGACCGACAGGAGACAAACGGTCCTGGGGCTGGTAGTGCGCCAATACATCGCCACGGCTACTCCCGTTGGCTCCAAGACCATCGTTGAACAATATGGCCTGGACGTCAGCCCGGCCACCATCCGCAATGAGATGGCCTATCTGGAAGAACAGGGCTACCTCACCCATCCCCATACCTCGGCCGGGCGTGTGCCCACCGAGAAAGGCTATCGCTATTTCGTGGAACGATTAATGGGTGAAGCGGAGCTACCCCTGGCCGAGCAGCGCACCATACGCCATCAATTCCACCAGGCACGCCTGGACCTGGAACAATGGATGAGGCTGGCCGCAGCGGTCCTGGCGCGCACAGCCCACAGCACATCCTTGGTAGCTGCTCCCACAGTCGCCCAATGCCGTTTCAAGCACCTGGAACTGATCGCCGCCCACGGCTCTCGGGTCTTGCTTGTCCTGGTTCTGCAAGAAGGAATGGTCAAGCAAAAGATGCTGACCCTAGCTCACCCTGTGACCCAGGAGGAGTTGAACCGTACCGCCAACCGTTTGAATGACCTCTTCACCAGCCTGAGCACCGATCAGATTATGACTTCGTCCTACCGATTGACACTCCTGGAAGAGCAGGTCTCAAACCTGGTGACAGAGATTATGCAGGAGGCAGAGACACGCTCCAGCGGTGAGATCTACCGTGACGGATTGCTGAATATCTTCCGGCAACCGGAATTCAGCGAGATCGAAAACGTGCGGCAAATCATCAGAATCCTGGAAGAGCAAAGCCTGCTGGAAGCGATCCTGACCGAAGTCTTGAACTCCAGCGGCGTTCAGGTCATCATCGGGGGAGAGGGGCGCTGGGACGAGTTGAGCGAATGTAGTGTGGTGCTGGCCCCTTATGGAGAGGTCGGTCGAGCCGTCGGAGCCTTGGGCGTTTTGGGGCCCATGCGTATGCGCTACGGGCGAGCCATCTCCACGGTGCGTTACGTGGCCAACCTGCTGAGCGACCTGATCTACGAACTGTATGGGTAGATGCAGATAAAGACTTTGGAGGTCTAGCAGATGTCAGAGAAATCGGAAAAGGCGATAGAACCACTGTCTGAGGAGATACCGGCGAGGCAAGAAGAGCAGGAAAAAGTGGAGGAATCTCCTGCACCCGAGGAAACACCGGCCGAGACCGAGTCCCCCCCAGAGGAAGGCGAAGGGCTCACCGAAGAGGTAGATGAGCTGACAGCTTTGCGCCAGGAGTTGGAAGAGCAAAAGGCCAAGGCGGCCGAGTACCTGGAAGGCTGGCAGCGAGCCCGGGCCGAGTTCGCCAACTATAAGAAACGCATCGAAAAAGAGCAAGAAGACATAATCAAGTCCGCCAATGGAGCTTTCATCACCAAGCTCCTGCCCGTCATGGACGACTTTGAGCGAGCTTTTCAGACACTGCCTCCCGGTCTGATGAGCATGACCTGGATAGAAGGCATCGCTCTCATCCAGCGCAAGCTGCAAACGCTACTTGAGCAGGAGGGGGTGACGGTCATAGAGACCGAGGGGCAGATGTTTGACCCTACCCTGCACCAGGCCGTCACTCACGAAGAAAGCGAGGAGCACGAGGAAGGACAAATCATCGGCGAGGTGCAGAAAGGCTACAAGATGGGCGACCGAGTCCTCCGCCCTAGCCTAGTGAGAGTGGCAAAGAAAGTAACGAGTAACGAGTCAACG
>JAOZOT010000707.1 GCA_029933115.1 Anaerolineae bacterium
CAGCGGCTTGACACAGGGATTGGGCTGTACCAGATGGGCGCCCGCTGGTATGATCCCATCATCGGTCGCTGGATCAGCGCAGATACGGCAGTGCCAGACGTCGGTAATCCGCAAAGTTTCAACCGGTATTCGTATGTCTACAACCGGCCGCTGGTCTACATTGACGCCGATGGGCATTTCCCATGGCCTGTCGTGGTAATCGCAGCTCTTGCTGTAGTAACTTGGGTGTCAATGGAGATGCCGGTCGGAGAAGAGGCTCCGCCACATGATCCGGCGGCTATGTACTGGAACGGGGCTGAGGCTGCTCTCAAATGGGGTGGAGATACAATTGGGGATGCCTATGCTCTCGCCGATGAATGGCCGGAAAACAGGACCATCAATGCTACAGCCCTTGCTCTGCCTTTGGTTCCTGCAGGGGCGGCAAAAGCACTCAGGAGTTTGAGGTATGCGGATGAGGCCGCCGATGCGCTGTGGGCATTGGAGCGAGTGCGTGAGACGGGACGATGGATACAACACAATGAACACATGAGTGAAGCAGCGCGGGCTTATCAGCGTTTTATCTCCGGGCGAGCGGATGATTTGGTCTTTGAAGTGGGAGGGTACACCTTCGATCACTTTGATGAAGCAGCAGGTGTTCTGATAGATGCGAAGGCCATTCCCGGACATTTTGTCGATCCGGTCACCAGCACGTTCAAACCTTGGGTCCGTGGTACAGATACCTGGCTCAAGCAAGCTGCGAATCAGGTCGAGGTAGCTGGTGGAGTCCCTATCCAGTGGGCCTTTAGCACTAAGGCAGCACGAGACGCAATGTACAACTTGTTCCTAGAACAAAATCCGGCCCTCTTGGAGAGCATTGAATTGGTTTACAGACCGATGCCGTAAGGAGCGGTACCAATGTGCCTTGTGCTTTAAGGAAGGAGTGTCCAATGTCCGATAACATTCTAAAACTGATTCCGACTACTCCCCATTACAAGCCTGGTGCTACTGCGATACAGAAAGCCTGCGATTTACTTTCTAGTTATTTCTCAGAAGCGGGTGAGATAAGCTACAGTCTGACGGAAGAAGTATGCTTTATTGATCAAGGTGAAAACTGGGAGCGTGTGCTATGTCCCGCTTGTGGAATTGAGCTTGATACAGCATGGTGGCAACAAGCTATGGACACCGCATATCAGACGGGCTTCACTGACCTTTCGGTAAACCTACCTTGCTGCGGTGTGGTTTCCTCTCTCAATGATTTGCGATATGAGTTGCCTGCTGGCTTTGCTCGCTTTGTTCTAGAAATCCGCAATCCAGACGGAGATATCGGTGACGATGAACTGAGATCTCTGGAGCAGATTCTCGGATGCGGGTTACGAAAGATCTGGGCACACTACTGATGGCCAGAGTGACCGGTATCACCCAAGATACATCGGACAAGGTGGGACAGTGTTTGGCTGTATCTCGATCACTCGCACAATGAACGACACCATTGATCGGGGGAAGGCGCAAATAGAAAACAACTAGTTTTTGGCTGCCCCACACCACCCAATCCCAGGCCATCTATGCGGGGGGAGCGGGGGATTGAACCGCTGAGGCGCTGAGATTCGCTATCACGCTGAGAGACCCAGCGTTCGGTGAGGCTCAGCGCCATCAGCGTTTCAGCGTCCACTCGCGGCGGCTGCACCGGCCCTACGGCGAGCTGCGTCTGGGGGACGTGAGCACCTTACCAACGGACTACACCTTCACCGGGCAGCGGTGGGAGGTGGGCAT
>JAOZOT010000188.1 GCA_029933115.1 Anaerolineae bacterium
GACTGAAGTCGTTACTACGAGCGCCGCCCTCTGAATTTTCAGACACGCTCTGAGCCATGCAATTTGCGCCAGGGTAGTTCGAACCGTTCTAGAACTGCGGGGGTCTCCAGTACAGCCGCAAACTCCCGCAGCCAGGAGCGGATATACTCCACGTCCAGCCGATCCCCCTGCCGGTAAACCACACCTTCGATGTCCCGTACGTCCTGGGGACGCCCGGCTACGGCCTTGTGGATGATCAAATCTTCGGCTGAACACAGACGCACCACTTTGCCCGGTTCGATCTCATAGTCCACGGCCCGTTGAAAAACCTCGTCTTCGTAGCCGGGCAGGCCAAGGGAGATGTCTACGTCACAGCCATTGGTGGCCCGCACTAGGACCATGCGTGTGCGGCGGGCAAAGGCAACGGGATCAGAGACACGGGAAGGGAACCGTTCCACAATCTGCCGGACGAAATGCTCCAATCTTTCTAAAGGCGTGGCTACGGTCAAGTCTGCGTCCACGGTCAAGCGCGGCTCACCCCAGAATTGGACGGCCAGACCGCCGATGATAGCATAGTTGACCTGGTGCGCTGTCAGGAACTCGTGCACTTCCCAGGCCGCAGCCAGAGGTGGGATCATGCCGCCCTCCGACGTTCGGCCAGGCGGACAAAAGCCCGGCTTCGCTCGATCAACCGCTCGATTTCCAGACGCTCCAGGGCTTCCCAGTCTCCACCAGACTGGCGGCCGGCGCACTCCCATAGCCGATAGAGTTCCTCGAAAATGCGGCGGGACTCGGCCGGAGTCATCCTGGACAGTCGGGCCATCCGCTCGGCTTCGATGAACTCGTTGGCCTCGGCGTAACCGCGGAGCACTGCCACCACCTGTGGGCTCACGTTACTCACTGTGCTTCCTCTACCCTATGATCGGAACTTGGTCTAGGGTGACCAGCAATGGCGGCTCGTCCTCGACACTTGCCCCCGCTTCGTAACCGAATAGCTCTTTCACGTCACGGCGCAGCAGTGAATACAGGATGGTCAAAGGTATCTCGGCCGGACAGACCAGTTCGCACTCGCCGCAACCGACGCATTTGCCGACAGTGTGCATAGCCCTGATGACGTGGAAGCTGGGGAAGGGCGGTGGCAGCACTCCTGTCTGCGCCCACAGTTCGTCCTCTAGCACACACTCCTCGCAGAAGCACTCAGGGCAGATGTCCCGGCAGCCGTAGCACTTGAGACACTTGGCGAACTGGCGCTCCCAGAACTCTAGCCGCTCCTGGCGGGTGAGGGCCTCGTGCTCGGCGATCAGCCTGTCTGCCACGCCCTGGACTTTTTCCCCTATCACCAGGTTCTGGGGATAGGGTAGGGCACAGCGACATTCCTCGGCTTCCTCGGCGCTGCACGCGATGCCGATGATCCTCACATTGTCCAGGTTGACCTGCTGCCGCTTGGCCAACTCGATCAAAGCTCGCTCGTCGCAGCCCCGGACCACCACGCCCAGACAGGTGTCAGAGTCGGCATCCTGGAGCAGATCCACCACCAGGGCCATCGGATATTTGGGAGCAAGCACCAGTTCGGTCAGGTCATCGCCAGACCGGAACAGGTGGGGAGCTACCCCCTCAGTGGACCCACGCAGGGCCACCACGCCCTCTACCTCTGGCAAGATACGCTCTATCTCAGTTCGCAGTTGTTCAATGAGAGTCACGGTCTACGCTACCTCCCTCAGAAATATGCGCTCCCGATTTTGCTCGCATACGTTGATATGTGGCAACGAGAGTAGAATCGTCTAATGCCGCCTCAAATTGGCACAGCCACCTCAACACGTAGTCGTCATCCAGGGCATCCCCTTGTCGCCGTATCACGCTTTCAGCGTCAGCGTGGTCCTGAGCACGCACGGAGATCAGTTTATAGATGATCAGATCCTCGGCCGTGCAAATGGTAATGACAACGCCGGGTTGCACCTCAACAGGTTGAGCCCGCCGGATAGCCTCCTCGTCGAACCCCACGTCGGCCAGCATCAGGTCTAGACGTGTACCCAAGTCGTCTTGTACGAACAGGATGCCATTGCGCTTCAATGCTTGGGGTGGATCGGCCTGTAATGGGGTATAGTCCGGCGAGATTATCTCCAGCAGGCGAGCCGCGTCCTCTCGCCCCAGGAGGACTTTTACATCCACGTCACGAGTCACACGGGGCTCTCCAAACACACCCACGGCCATCCCCCCGATGACAGCAGAGAGAACACCTGCCTGCTTAAGCCGCTCCTGAAGCGTCACCACCGATTGTAGAAGGTTCTCCATTCCGCTGCTTTCTCGTCCACTCTGCCAGCTTTCGCAAACGTCGTTGCAGTTCCACCAGATAAGCTTCGCGCTCAGGCCGGAAAAGCGCTTCGGTTTGCCGGAATTGGGGTTCGAAGATGCGCTGCAGAGCCAAGAGTTGGCTGATCCCTTCCTGGATCGTCATCTGTCGTAGCAAACGGGTCTTTTCAGCTTCGACCTCCTCCCACCCCAAACGCATAGTGCTCAGGTCTCGCATCTCGACGCCTCTCTCTGATTTACCCTCAACTCCCCATGTGTAACGGCCCCAGCCCTCTAATGGTCTCGGTGAACTCGGCCGTCACCTGGGCGAACTTGCCCCCTTCGGCAGCCGAAACCCAATCCAGGCGCAACCGCTCCGGCTCGATGCCGACGTACCCCAGGAGGCGACGCAAGACCGGAATGCGCTTGGCCGTGCGGTGATTGCCACTGTTGTAGTGGCACTCGCCGATGTGGCAGCCCAGGACGAGCACTCCATCGGCGCCGGCCCGAAAGGCGCGCATGATCATTTCAGGGGCGACGCGTCCTGAGCACATGACCCGCACGGGAAGGATGTTCGGCGGCGAGGGGATGCGTGCTACCCCGGCGTTATCAGCTCCAGCGTAACTACACCAATTGCACAAAAAGGCGACAATTCTGGGTTCAAACTCTTCTGTCATGCCAACACTCCTTCGATTTGGGCCACGATCTGCTCGTCGGTGAAGTGCAGGGCCGTGATGGCCTTGGCCAGACAGGCAGCGGCGCAGGTGCCGCAGCCCTTGCACAGCGCGGAATTTACCTGAGCCGTGTGGTCTGTCAGCGAAATGGCGCTGTAGGGGCAGACGAGGATACATTCGCCACAACCTGAACATAGCTCCTCGTTGACTTGAGCTGTGGTGGGTGCGATCTGCACCACACCCTGGCTCAAGAGGGCCAGAGCCTCGGCTGCGGCCGCGTTGGCGTGGGCCACAGTGTCGGGCACATCGCGTGGAGCCTGACAGGCGCCGGCCAAAAAGATGCCGTCGGTGTTGGTCTCCACCGGCCGCAGCTTGGGGTGGGCCTCCAGAAAGAAACCGTCCTCGCTACGGCTGAGACCAAAGATAGCTCCCATCTTGTCAGTGTCGGGTTGGGGAACCAGGCCGGTCTCCAAGATCACCATGTCCACCCTGGCCTCGACCAGGCGCCCCAGATTGGCGTCCTCGGCCTTGACCGTCAGCTTGCCGTCGGGCTCGACCACCACTTCCGCACCCCGTCCCCTAATGAAGAACACTCCCTCGTCCTGCACCCGCTCGTAGAACTCTTCGTAGCCTTTGCCGAAGGCGCGGATGTCCATGTAGAACTCGTACACCTCGGCTCCGGTCTTGTCGCGCACCAGGTGGGCGTGTTTCATGGCATACATGCAGCACACGCGGGAGCAATAGCGGTTGGCGTGCTCGTCGCGGCTGCCCACGCAGTGGATAATGGCCACGCGTTCGGGCACTTTGCCCTCGGCGGTCAGGATTTCGCCGCCGGTGGGGCCGGTGGCGCTGGAGAGCCGCTCGAATTGCAAACCATCAATGATGTTGGGTGACTTTCCGTAGTTGTATTCGGGGAGCTTGGCAGCGTCGAACGTCTGGAAGCCGGTGGCCACGATGATGGCTCCCACCTCCAGTTCAACAAATTCCTCCTTCTGCTCAAAGTCAATGGCGTTGCGCTCACAGGCCGCAGCACAGCTCTGCTTGCATTTGCCTCTGGTCAGAAACAGACAACTCTGCTCATCCACCACCGCTTTGAGGGGGATGGCCTGGGCGAAGGGGATGTAAACCGCGTTGCGTTTGCCCATCCCGGCCTCGAACTCGGAGGGCACCCGCTCCTTCCACACGCAGGCTTCCACGCAGGCCCCACAGCCGGTGCATAGCTCCTCGATCACGTAGCGCGGCTTCCGCCTCACTTTGACTTTGAAGTTGCCAACGTAGCCAGAGACCTCCTCGACCTCGCTGTAGGCCAGGAGCTTGATGTTGGGATGCCGACCGGCATCCATCATTTTGGGTCCCAGAATTCAGGTGCTACAATCGAGGGTGGGGAAGGTCTTGTCCAGTTGGGCCATGTGGCCGCCGATGGACGGTTCCCTCTCCACCAGGTAGACCCGGTAGCCGGCGTTGGCGATGGTCAGGGCAGCCTGGATGCCGGCGATGCCTCCGCCCACCACCAGCGCGGCCTGGGTGACCGGCTCCTGACGGCTTTCCAGGGCCTCTTGCCAGGCCACGCGCGCCACGGCCGCTTTCACCAGGCGCTTGGCTTTTTCTGTAGCCTTTTCCACATCCTTGGTGATCCACGAGTCGTGCTCGCGGATGTTGGCCATTTCGAAGTAATAGGGGTTCAGCCCGGCCTCGGCGATGGCAGCCTGGAAAGTAGGCTCATGCATACGCGGCGTGCAAGACGCCACCACCACCCGGTTGATGCCCAATTCTCGAATGTCTTGCTGGATCATCTCCTGGCCGGGTTCAGAACACATATACTTGTAGTCGCGAGCGACTGTCACGTTGGGCAGGCCGCTGGCGAACCTGACCACCTCGGCCACGTCTACCGTAGCGGAAATATTGATGCCGCACTCACAGACGTAGACCCCGATCTTTGGTTGCATGAATCAGCCTCCTCATTCGCTATTCCGCAGCTTCCATCGCCCGCCAGACCAACTCGGTCACGTCTAAAGCCCTGATACGGGTCCTGGTCTTGCCGGCGGCTTGCTGCAATGTCCAGAGCTCTGTAGTCATGCAGTGGATAAGATTTGCTGACGCAATATATCACTGGCAAGACGGCTGACAGTGACGCCGTGCATCCGTGCTTGTTCTCGAAGCACCTTAATCACATCTTCGTCTATCTCAATCTCGTAACGCCGCCTTCGGAATTCAGCCTTCACATCTACGGTCTGAAAGGCTTCAGGATAGTCTGTTGTGTCATGAGTATCCCAGAACTCGGCCGCTTCTTCATAGCCGGCAAATTCGTCTGGGATCGGATCAACGCGCTTTTTTCTGTCGCTCATAGTACCTCCGCTCAGATACTGTCATATCGCGGGCTGAAATGGGCAACGCCGCTGTCTGGCGTTTGTGGATAAAGAAAACAACCAGGTATCTGCCTGCCTCTGTCTGACCATAAGCGATGGGGCCTATTCGCCGGCTGCAATTAAGTCTATGCTGGCTATTTGTCGGTTTCCGCAGCCTCCATCGCCCGCCAGACCAACTCGGTTACATCCAGGGCCCTGATGCGGGTCCTAGTCTTGCGGGCGGCTTGTTGCAAGGTCCGTTTGCACTGCTGGCAGGCGGAAATGATGGCCTTGGCTTCTGTGGCTACAGCCTGTGCCAGGCGGCGCTCGGCAATAGCCTCACTCAGGTCGGCTTCGGCCATGGCTACATCGCCGCCCCCACCGCAGCAGAGGGCGTTTTCCCGGTTGTTGGCCATCTCCACCAGGGTCACGCCGGGGATGCTCTCGATGATGAAGCGGGGCGCGTCAAAGACGCCGCTCTTGCGCCCCAGGTCGCAAGGGTCGTGGTAGGTCACCACCATCTCCACCTCGCCCAGCTTGATGCGCTCTTCCTCAATCAGACGGGCCAGATACTGGCTGGCGTGCAAAATCTCGAAGCCATAGTCGCCCTCAACGTATTTGGGATAGAGGTGGCGCCAGGTGTGGTAACAGGACGAGCAGGTGCTCACCAAGGTCTTGACCCCCAGTTCCTGGGCCCGCTGGATGTTGTGTTGGGCCAACTCTGTCATCTGCTCCTCCATCCCTGCCCCGTAAAGGGGATACCCACAACACCACTCCTCGCCACCCAGAGTGGTATAGTCCACCCCAGCGCGGCTCAGAATCTGCACCAACGACTGAGGGATGCTGTAGGCCATAGGGAAAAAGGCCGACACACAACCGACGTAAAGGAGCACCTCCGCTCCCCTTTTGCCGGCCAGTTGCTCCGGCCTCTCCTCCAGGTTCTCGCTCCAGATCAGACGGCCAGCGTTGTCCTCACCCAGAATGTTATATTGTGCTGCGACCGAATCTCGCAGCCGCAGGATGGCTTCCGGCGCCTCCAATCCCTCGGCCATGGCCCACTCCCTGAGTTTTCGCATCGCTTCGCCGGTGACAATGCCGCGGGGGCAGCGCACGGTGCAGGCATGGCACTGGGTGCACAGCCAGAAGGTGCGGCTGTTCAGCACCTCGTCCTTCAAACCCAATTGGATCATCCGCCATAGCATACGCGGCGAGTAGTCCATAGCATAGGCGCTGGGACAAGAAGCACTGCAAGTGCCACACTGAATACAGGTGCGCAGACTGGCATCGGTGGGAGTAAGCGCCTGAGCAAAAGCTCGGTCCACCATCACCTTGGTCAAATCGAGGCTCTCTCCGGTCATTGAATATCATCTCCTTGAACTTGCCATAGGCTGAAGGAATCTGGCATCCATCTCTCTTACCTGCCAGAATATACCATTTAGTGGGAAATTAACCTTGTCAGATTATTGTAAAAGGGCGCATTTCATTATAATCTGGGACCTGAGAAATGTCAAACACGGTCGTGGAAGAAGAGTCAAGGGG
>JAOZOT010000017.1:0-10155 GCA_029933115.1 Anaerolineae bacterium
TTAAGTACAACCCTCTGTGAATTCGTTCCCAGATTACACCCGGCCGGCCGAGGGCGTTGCCCGTAACAGTTTAGTTTTGTGAGGGCATTCGGCCTGGCCCCCGAGCTAATGAAGTTAAGAAAATAGTTCGGTAATCCGGCCCGACCCAGGCGCGGGGCTGAAGTCCCCGCGCTGAGAGGGCCAAGCCCCTTTGGGGCTGAGATGTGCCTTGTCTGGACCTGAAAACAGCCCGCAGGGCTTTGCCCTTTCAGCCCGACGGCTTTAGCGTCGGGCTTCCGCCGAAAGCACTTCGTTACCCGGATAATTTCTTAAGGTTCATTATCGCCAGGCGGGAGGCGGTGACTGCCCTCGTAGACAGTTGCTCACAAAACTTTCGCGCCCTTCGTGTTCAGGTGGCGAACCCTGTGGGAGGGTGAGGCTCTCCCTGAACCAAAAACCCCGGCAGGAATTTGACCCTGCCGGGGTTTGTTTATTGTGTGTCTCTTTAATAACTGTAGAGCTTCACCACATCGGCCGCCTGAGGACCCTTGGGGCTACTTTCGATAGTAAACTCCACACGTTCGCCCTCTTCCAGGTTGCGAAAACCCTCACCCTGGATAGCCGAGAAGTGGACAAAGACATCATCGCCGTCTTCGCGCTCGATGAAGCCATAGCCCTTGGCGCGGCTGAACCACTTGACCGTGCCGACAGTTCTTTCACCCATCGTCTTATACACCTCCTTCCCCATTTTCTTACTGTAGGGCGAAGTGAGTCTGTCCCTTGGTCCTGCCGCCGGCCAAGGCCACTTTTCCAGCCCGGCTCTTACAAAGAAACCGCCCAGGGGCGTAAGAAGCTTGGGCGGTTCATCGTGCATTTACCACTACTGCGGTACAGGCGATCTCCGAAACAAGAACTTACTACGTCCTACATTACTAGTATATCACCTCTTTTAATTTCTGTCAAATTCGAGGGGCAAGCTCTCAGGGTCGCCAGACCGGCGTTTGGTCATTGGTCTCGTTGTCAGTCAGGTTAACGACCTCCCCTCCAGCATCGTTCATAGCGTAGATGTCCCAATCCCCATCGCGAATAGAATAGAAAACGATTCTACTCCCATCGGGTGACCAACTGGGCCCGTGGTCATCGGCCATAGGATCGTTGCTCAGATTCCTCAACTGCTCTCCGTTGCGGTCCATGACATAGATTTCTGAACTTCCATCGCGGGTAGATTCAAAGGCTATCCACTGTCCGTCAGGTGACCAGGCAGGGGCGATGTCGTTCTCAGGATGCTCGGTCAGCCTGAGGGGCAGGGAGCCGCTGCTATCCATGACGTATATCTCCCAATTGCCATCTCGCGTGGAGCAGAAGGCTATCTCTGCTGCATCGGGCGACCAGGATGGAGTCCAATCATCGGCCTCGTTCTCGGTCAGTCTGGTCACATCTGAGCCGTCAATCCCCATGACGTATATCTCCCAGTTGCCGTCACGGTACGAGACGAAAGCGATTCGCTCCCCGTCGGGTGACCAGGCGGGCATCCAATCGTCGGCCGGGTGGTTAGTCAGGTTGACCTGATTACGGCCGTCGGCGTCCATGACGTAAATCTCGCGGTTCCCATCGCGGGTGGAGACGAAGACAATGTGCTCCCCATCGGGTGACCAGGCTGGGGTGGTATCGTCTCCCTCACTGTCGGTCAAGACGGTGATGTTGGCGCCATCAGCGTCCATAACGCAGATTTGCCAGGGGGCGGTCCTCTCTTCCTTGCACATATAGGCGATGGCCGGTATGGTGCGCACTATGACGATAGGACGTGTGGGGGTCGGAGCGAAGGTGGGGGTGAAAGTAGGGCGCATCCTCTGGCTGATGGCCGTAGCCGTCGGGCTGGTCGGTGTGGTGACTCCCCCAATGAGTCCCCGACTGGCAAGCCAGGTGGAGACCGCCAATGAGCCCAACAGCACGGCGGCAAGAGCCAGTATGACGATGATCCAGCGGACCCACCAGGGATGGGCCTCTGCTCCTGGTAGGGGCTGTACTCCACTCGGCTGCACAGCGGTTGGCTGCTGGGATTCGGAGGGTTTGACTTGGACAGGCCATCGTATCGCCCGGTAGACTTCATCGGGTCTTTTGCTCCGGCTTAGCCAGATTCGCAACAGGTCTACGTTGAATCTGTAACTGAGGGCTCCCAGGCGTTCCAGGATGCCGCGCGCTGCCAGCGAGTCCAACGCTCCGGCTACCTCGTGCGGGTCTGCCCGTATCCCCCGCCTGGATAAGGCGCTGCTCACATCCTGCCGGGTGGCGATGCCGTGCCCCCCGCGCAGAGCTCCCAAGGTCGCCAGGATGATTTTCTCTTGGGGCGAGGAAGCCTCCCAGAGTTCGTGGAAATCGGGTATGCCCAGCTCCAGTAAGGCGTCTACAGCAGCTTCAACGTCCGAGAGAGTCGCCCGTCCGCTTCGGGCACAACGGTTGAAGATGGTGTAGCAGAGGAGCTGAATGAAGTAGGGGTGATTCGAGGTCAGCTCTATGATGCGCCTGGTCACACCCACGTCATAGTCCAACATGCCGCGCACCGGCTCCCGAATGAGCCTGGCAGCCTCTGGGCTGGCCAAGGAGCCGAGCTTGCGATAGGCGGCTGCGGCGAAAAGACGGGGATGCTCCTTGTCAAAATTCTCCGGGTGGCGAAGGGCCAGGATCAGCCGAATCCAGGGCTCGTCTTTCAGCACATCCGCCAGATGGGAGAGAAAGGCATGGGCCAACTCCATCCCGCCGGTGTCGGCCAGGGCTTCCAGGTTGTCGGTCATCAACACCAGTTGCTTGTCGCCAAGAGCCTCTCGAACCTGGGGGAGGAAGTGGTCAGCCAGGTAGGAGGGGTCTTTTTGCAAGTCGTCCGGGAGCGGTTCGGCCAGGGTCAAATCGTGCGCTGTACGTAACCCCAGAGTCACCTCAACGCCTATCTCCCAGAGCAGGCCAGGCAGGTCCTTTTGCCTCGCACTTCGCAGATCCAGGAATATGGGGACGTAGCCTGGAGGGAGGTGGTGGATGAGATGTCTCAGCAGTGAGGTCTTGCCGATGCGCTGAGGCCCATGTACCACAAAAACGCGCCGGCCGCCGATCAGATTTTCCCTGACCCAGGCCAGGACCTCATCTCGGCCGAAGAACATCTTCTCCTCGCTCACCGGCCGGCCGGTATCGTAAGGGTTGACCAGTTCAGCCATGCTTTGTCGTTCCCCTGTCATTCATTAAACAGTTCTCCTACCGAAATCCCTTTATGTATGCGCCGGATGACCTCACCCAGAAGAGGGGCTACAGAAAGGACGGTGATGTTGGGCAGCATTTTTTCGGGAGGGATAGGGATGGTATTAGTAGTCACCATCTCTTTGATGGGGAGGTTTCGCAGGCGCTCGGTGGCGGGTGGGGAGAAAGTGGGATGGGTAAAGGAGAGGTAGATGTCTTTGGCGCCATGTTTTTTGACAATGTTCACCGCTTCGGCTACAGAGCCCGCCGTGTCTACCTCATCGTCAACGATGAGCACGTTCTTCCCTTCCACGTCGCCGATGAGAGTCACAGCTTCACTATCTACTCCGGTCCGTCGCTTCTCGACGAAAGCCATCGGTAGATGCAACTTCTGAGCAAAATTTCGGCCTTTTTTGGCAAAGCCGAGGTCGGCGGTAACGATGACGGCATCTGACAGGTCCTTTTCCAAAAAGTAGTCGCTCAGGATATGGAAGGCGGTCAGTTCATCGCCGGGGATGCTGAAAAAGCCCTGAATCTGGCCGGCATGGAGGTCTATGGTTACGAAGCGGTTGGCCCCGGCTACGGTGATCATGTCTGCAATGAGGCGGGCGGTGATAGGCACCCGAGGCTGGTCCTTCTTGTCAGTTCGGCCATAGGAATAGAAGGGGATCACAGCGGTGATACGGTCGGCCGAGGCCCGTTTCAGCGTGTCAAGCATGATCAATAGCTCCATGATGTTTCGATTCACCGGCGCACAAGTTGGCTGGATGACGAACACATCCTGTCCACGCACACTCCGATGAAGCCTGACAAAAATGTTCTCATTGGGGAATTCAACGATGTCCACTCCGTCCAGGGATACGTTCAAGTACTTGGCAATCTCCTCAGCCAGGGGACGGTTGGCAGTACCGCTGAAAATACGGATTTCTCCATACATCTAGTATAATCCTCCTTAAACTACATTGTTTGCATTTTATGGTCTGGAAGAGGTAATTTGATGGTGAAAGTAGTTCCTTTGCCCACTTCACTTTCCACCTCTATATCCCCGCCATGCGCTTTGATGATGCCGTAGCTGACGGATAGCCCCAGTCCTGTTCCTTCCCCCACTTCTTTGGTGGTGAAAAAGGGGTCGAAGATATGCTGTATATTCTCCGGCGGGATGCCTGTTCCCGTATCGGCAAATATAACCTGCAACTCCGAGCCCGTCGTTCTGGTGGTGATGTGCAGGGTGCCCCCATCAGGCATAGCCTGATAAGCATTGAGCATGATGTTGATAAAGACCTGTTGGAGTTGGTTGGGGTCGGCCATAATGGAAGGCAGAGCCGAGTCGTAGCCTTTGATCAACTCGACGTTCTGGAGCGAGATTTGATGTTCCAGGAGTTCGCAGGAGGTGTCAATCACCTCATTGATGTTGGTCGGATGGGGGGTGAGCCTGGAGCGTTGGGCGAAATCCAGCAGGTTTTGGACAATGCGTTTACAGTGCAGGCTCTCCTTCTCTATGATAGTCAGGGGCTTTTTCAAAGGATCGTCCGCAGAGAGCGTTTTCAGTATCCCCTGGGAGAAACCGAGGATGACCCCCACAGGGTTGTTGATCTCGTGAGCCACGCCGGCCGCCAGTTGTCCGATGGAAGCCAACTTTTCCGTTTGCAGCAATTGCTCCTGAGCAGCACGCAGTTCCCGAGTCCTCTCCTCAACCTTGCGTTCCAGTTCCTCACTCCAACGCCTGGTCTCTTCGTAGAGTTGGGCGTTCACTATGGCGATGGTGGCATAGTCGGCCAGGGCGGAGAGCAAATGCACATCGTTGTCTGTGAAGGGCCTGGGTGAAATCTTGTTGTTCACTGTCAGAACGCCAATGACCTCATCTTTGGCTTTCAGCGGCACGTTGACCAGAGATTTGACCAAATAATCTGTCTTGACTTTGAGCGTTTCTTCGTCTCGGGTGCTTTGCAGTATTGGCTTGCCCGTCTTTACCACCTGGCCGGCGATGCTGTGCTCGACCTTGAGTCTGAAGCCACGGGCGAATTTTTCGCCCAGGTTGCGCGCCGCGCGCAGGTATAGCTCCCCTGTGTCCTTATCCACCAGCAGCAGAGACCCTTCTTCGGCGCCGGTGACAAAAACAGCGGCCTCCACAATGCGGTTGAGAACCTTTTCCAGATCCAATAGCGAGGTAACCGATTTACCGACGCTATAGAGGATGTTCAGTTCCTTCACCCTTCGCTTCAACTGCTGGCTTACGTCTCTCATTCCATCGCCCGCGAGGCGCTTCTCCGCCAGAGCACGGTCAATGGCCGCCAACATCTCTTCCACCTTGAAAGGTTTGATGATATAGTCTTTCGCCCCCAGGCGAAAAGCCTGCACGGCCGTCTCTTCAGAGCCCTGGAAAGCCATCAGGATAACGGGGATATGCCGACCTTCGGCTTGCAGGGCCTCCAGCATCTCCAGGCCCGACATCCTGGGCGTCCTCAGATCGGTGATGATCAGGTCTGGCTCTTTTTCCAGAGCCAGTTGAAAGCCCTCTTCTCCATTATTGACAACCATGTAAGAATAACCGTGAGGACGGAGAACACTTTCCGTCATCAATTGGACGGCGTCCCTATTGTTGTCAATGACCAGCACTTTCTCTCCGGCCATGAGTTCCCTTTGCCCCTTGCCTGCCTAACTACCACCCTCGCCGGTGCCTACCAGGTAGACTGCCTGCCAGGGCCTGTAACGGCTGAAAAAGGTATCCTTCCAGAGCACCTTGTCGCCCTCTTTAACGATACGGTACACGGTGACGTCTACGCCGTCATGGGCCCAGTCAATCTGCTTGGTTGTGCCTTTGGGTAGAGTAGGGTCTTCCCGATAGACAGCCGGGCCGTGGGGGACCACATTCGCTTCAAAAGGCCCTTCCATCTCCACTGCGCGGCCAGTACCGGTGCTGTAGAAGCGAAAGGTGACGGTGCCCGCTTCCAGATTTGTTTCAGTTTCAATGAGCAGGTGATAGGGTGTATCGTTGACGAACTTGAAATCAACCTGAGGTGAATAAACGGTAGCGTCCATCCCTACCGGCGGCTCATACCAGCCCACGCGGTAGCCATGAGCCCAGCGCTCGGTGATAGGGTATCCTCCCCAGAAAGCGGCGCGGAAGGCAGTGGTGGAGACCTGGCAAACTCCGCCGCCGATGCCTACGGCCGAACGGTTGCCCCATATTATGATGGACTCTTCG
The DNA here is from genome assembly GCA_029933115.1 of Anaerolineae bacterium. Lineage (GTDB taxonomy): Bacteria > Chloroflexota > Anaerolineae > E26-bin7 > E26-bin7 > E26-bin7. The sequence goes on from JAOZOT010000017.1 coordinate 6,410, forward strand.
TAGCCGGTGGCCGCACTGACCTCACCCAGATGCTCGTTGAAGGAGAAGGTTTCTCCAGGAGGAATGACGAGGCCGTGGAAGCGGGAGGCCGCTACTTGGATGTTGTGCATCCGCCCTCGGGACGAGCCTCTGAAATAGGTGGTGGCTTCGCTGATGAGTTCTTTGATACCCAGGCTCTCGGCGTCTTCTGTGGCCACCTGGGGTCTGGTTATGATAACAGGGAGGAGAACCTGGCGCCGGTCGGTGACTACCTGGGCGTTGACGAGACGCACCGTCTCGGTGATGTTCAGAGAGCGCCCGTTCTGGCTGGTCACGATGGGCGTCAGAGTCCCCGTCGCCGGGTCAAAGTCAAAACGACCATCGCGAGGTGGTCGGTCAATCAGCTTGGCCACCTCCTGGAGGTGAGCCATGAGCTTGTCCTGATCCAGGCCGGCCGTCAGGACAACCTGGCCATCGTCCCTTTTGACTTGACGGAGGGTGAGCATTTCAGCGAGGGTTGTCTGATCGAGGGTATAGGTGAGCTCATTCCCTTCTTCGCTATCTTCAGCGGGTAGTTTCAGAACCAAGGGAGCACTCAGTATCCGCTCCGCGTCAGATTTTGCCCGGCTCACGTCGGCGATGGCCGGAGGTGTCTGGTGCACTACCAGGTCTACAGTGCCCCCGGTGAGGGTGGCGATGCGCTGATAGATGAGTTGCCTGGTGGCAGCTATATCCACCTCGCGCCCTACCTGGCCGGGCACGGCCTCCACCTGGAAGCCTCGCACCACCAGTGCGGCGTCACGTACCGGCTGATTGATCTCCTGAGCCAGACGGCTGAGGTAAAGGGTCCCTATCCCCTCGTCAATCAGGAGGGTGAATGGGGCTGCGTAGCCCAACCACAGAATCCGGCCTTGATCCCACAGGCGCTTCAAAGTAGAGCCCTCGCGACCGGCGGCGTAAGCGGCGAGAGCAGTGGCTCTGGCGTCCAAACTCACTCCTACCTCTTGTGGTGAAACTGCCCAGGTGCGCTCACCGTAACGTAGAGTTAGCCGGACCGGTTGATAGACGGGGAACTTCTGTTGCAAGACGATCTCTGCCTCGGCCAAGGTAAGCCCACCTAGTTCGGTTCCGAAAACGCTTACACCGGGGTAGATGCGGTCCATGTACAGGTACTCATAGGTAACAAGGGCCAGAGCCAGCAGTATAGCGGCTATATCTATCAGGGAGAGAACGAGGCAACTAACGCTTATCCTGGGTGCTTTCCCAGGTTGAACTACTTCCGTGCTCTCTACCATACCGCTGATAACTTGTCCCCGCTGATGTCTGCCAGAAGGTTTCTGAGCTTGGCTGACCGCTGCTCTGTGCCCGTCGGGTCAACAGCCAGGGCGATAGTGACGGCCACGCCTTCTTTGGCCCCGACAGGCAACTGCTTCCTGGGCCAGAGCAACCTTTGCCCGTCGTCAAAGACCAGCACAGCGTAGTCGCCTTCGCAGCGGTCTATGACGCCGTGCAGGGACTCCTTCCTCACTGGTGGGATCGAGGCCCGGGGTCTATTTTTCAATCAATGTCCTCCTCTAGTATCTCTTCGTCTTCCTCCTGCTGGGCAGCAATGGCCTGCACCTGAGGCAACTCTCTGGCAAGGGAGATTAAATGGAGCAACTCTTCCACCATCTCTCCATCACTCAGGTCCATTCTCTCGGCCACCAGGTCATTGATGAACCTCATCGCTCGCTGTACCGTCGTCACTCCTTGATCTATGGCCAGGCGAGCCTCTTCCTCATCGGTTATCTCCTGAGTGGCCAGAGCATAAGCCTCGGCTTGAGCCATCCCCCAATCCAGAAGGATCTCTGCCTCATCGTCCTGCAGGTCATTGGTCAGGCTTTCGCTTTCGAGGAGGAGTTCGATAGCCAGTCGCTTGCGAGCCTCCAAGTCAGAATCGCTGATCATTGTTGTTGCCTCCTAAAGTTGTCTTTCTATCTGGGGCGCGATGTCTCCTACACCACCTTTGCCCTTCTATCTTGCCCAATGCCATCCCTCGGCACTCCGCACCAGGCCCTGGCGACTTTTGGCCTCTTCGGCAAGGTCTCGCAAGTGGTTGTAAAGGCCGTCCCTGTCGCGGAGCACAACCCCGTCCTCTATAATCTGGCAAAAGAAAGGGGTAGCGGCCATAAGCAGATCCGATACCTCTGCCAGCGTCTTTACCACCGGTTGCACCCAGCCATCGCTGTGGGCATATACTTCTTGCCATTCGACGGGTTCATCGAAAACTACCAGCACATCAGCGTCGCTCTTTTGGGTAAAGTCTCCCGTAGCCACAGAGCCGAAGAGAATGACCAGTGCGGGTTGCAATGGCTCGATCCCGGCCAGGAAACTTTCTATCGAGGCTATGTGGGGATAATCACGATATGTGCTTCTCAACGAATTGGATGAATCGCCGGCCATATTCCACACATCTCCTGGCTGTGCTCTCATCGTAAAACTCACCGGGATGACCCTCGGCAAAACTATTGGGGTAGCGAGGCTGAATGTAGTGGCGATCTAGCTCGCGGGCCATGCTCTGGTATTCTTGAGGGACCTCGATAAAGTCTTCAACTTTCCGTAACAAATGCGTAAGGGTATGGCCCACCATCTCAAAGTTGTGGAAACGCAGAAGTGCTTTGAGAGCTTTTTCAGCTCCTTGCTGAGATTGGAAGGCACTCCACTCGTAGTTGCCTGCTTCCAGACTGTCACCAGCAGCTTTGATGTCACGCCGTGCCTGAGCCAGCCAGTCTTTATATCTGCGGGCCATCGCCTCAGTCCCCTCTGTACGCCGGCAGAGAAAGCTGGCGCGTCACACCCTCGTCCTCATAAGTCACCTGCCAGTGGGGCACCCAGGCCAGGCCAAAGGCTTCGACGCTGATGTCGGCTTTTTTAGCCCTGACTTTGACTTTCTTCACAACGTCAATGGCCTCCGCCCAGCGTTCGGTGACCTCTGTTATCTCCTCTTCCAATTCCTTCTGCAACTCTTGAATCTGAGCCTCGAGTTCTTCTATGGCCTCCAGGGACTCTTCTACGTCAGCCTTGGCCTGCTGAGTCAGGCGGCGCTTGCGGCTGGCGATGGAGATAGCCCGTCGGGAACGGCGGCCCGTCAGAAACTCCAGTACTGATTCACCTGCTGAGAGAAGCTCTTCGCGCTTGCGGGCTTCGTATTCGACTTGATCCTGAGCCAGCTCTCTTTCTTCACGCCGCTTTCTGTCTTCCAACCGGTCCAGCTTTTTATCGTACTTTTTCTGAAGTTTCTCTACTTCAGCGTCGCGCTTTTTGCTGGCTTCTACCCGGCAGCGCCGCTGGAACTCTTTGGGCGTTTCGTCAGGTGTGGAGTAGAGCTTTAACTTGGGGTTGTGGAGAAGGGTCAGGGAAACGTTGTGGTAAAGGTGGTTGACGAACTCTTTTTCCAGGCTCTTGAAACGGCGAGCGTCGCTCAAGCTCTGAGGCAGGTCGGCGAAGAGGGCATCCTGGACCGGTTTGAGGGCGAGCTCTTTCTTGTTGATTGTAACTTCTCCCTCGCTCCAATCCAATGCCTCCTCTCCCCGCGGATAAACAAGACGGCCAACGCTCTGCTTTTGAGAAAGGCCGCTCTTGGTGTGAGCGAAATACATGCCGGCCAGGCCCAGCAAGGCAGGCTCGTACACCAGTTGTTTGTCCTGGTAGACTATGGTGGTGCCTTTTTCCTCTTCTGCCTGGCGGATGGCCCACTCCAATGAGACGTTCACCGGCAGGAAATATTG
>JAOZOT010000017.1:10255-14394 GCA_029933115.1 Anaerolineae bacterium
CTTCTGCCTGGCGGATGGCCCACTCCAATGAGACGTTCACCGGCAGGAAATATTGTTGGATGGAGGAGGGCAATTGAGGCGGTAGCTCTGAGAGACCAGGCGCTTCAGCCCGGACCGGGGCAACCGCCGCTTCCGCTACGGTTTCCTCCAGGGGCCGGGAGGGAGGGGCGGGGACCTCTGCGCTCACCAACGTCCTGATCTGATCTCTGGTCAGAGGTCCTCGCAGGTAGGACATGGCCCAACGAGTCTTGAAGACGAGGGGCTGGTCGGCATGGACGTTGTGCAGCAGAAAGACCCGCGAATCCAGGGAGGTGATGAGCCTGTCCAGGTAAGTGCGATCGGCCAGGGCCCCCACTGCCGAGAGGGCTCCCTCCAGACCCTCCAGCACCCGCAGCTTGTCCCGCTCTGTCTGCAGCTTCCCGATGAACCAGGTGCCGGCGTTGGAGAGGGCTTTGTAGTCCAGGTCAACGGGGTTCTGAGTGGTTAACACCAGCCCCAGGCCAAAGGCGCGGGCTTGCTTGAGAAGGTACAGCAGAGGAGGCTTTGAAGGAGGATTGGCCGGATGAGTGGGCAGGTAGCCAAAGACTTCATCGCAGTAAAGGATAGCTCTCAAGCTGGTGGTGCCCGATTGGGCGCGCAACCAGGTTTGAATCTGCCCCAGAAGCAGGGTCATGAAGAACATTCGTTCGGCTTCGTCCAGATGAGCGATGTAAAAAATGGACACTCTGGGCTTGCCTTCAGGGGTGTGGAGGATAGCATCAATGTCCAGGGCCTGGCCTTCGATCCAGTTCTCGAAGCTGGGGGTGGCGAGCAGGCCGTTGAGGGCCATAGCCAGTTCCAGGCGGTCCTTTTCGGGAAAGAAGGTCTCGACGGGGAAGACGCCCAGTTTGGTCATGGGGGGCTTTTGGATGCGCAGGATGAGTTGGGCAATGTCCAGGTCCTCACCTCTGCGCCAGGCCGCCTCGAAGATGTTGGCCAGCAGGATGTGCTCCCGGCTCTTGACGGGATCGGCCTCTATCCCGATGAGGGCCAGAAGGGCCGAGACCGTACCGGCGATTCTCTCCCGCAGCAGTTCCTCGTTCTCGTCCCAGGAAAGAGCAGGGGCCTTGAGAGTCTGCAAGATACTGATGGGCTGACCGGCCTCGCTACCGGGGGTGTAGATGGTGAATTCGGCCGCATCTTTCAACTGCTGCAATCGCTCTGGGCCGATCCCCCACTCCTCCAAACCCCTGGCCCAGGTACTGGCTACCTCCTGGGCATACTCATCGGGGCTCAACCCTTTGCGCCGGGCATCATCCAGATTGATCCAGGGGCGAAACTCTGCGGGGGCCAATTCGGGGAAGGTCAAAAGCAAATTGGTCATATCGCCCTTGGGGTCAACGACAATGGCCGGGATGCCTTGCAGGGCTGCTTCCTCCAGAAGGTCAATGCACAGCCCCGTCTTGCCGCTGCCGGTCATGCCCACACAGACGGCGTGGGTGGTCAGGTCCCGGCTCTCGTAGAGCACCGGCTCGGCGAGCACCTGACTCTTTTGAGGGTCGTAGCGTTTGCCCAGGTATAGGCTGCCTGCTTTTTCGATGTCGTTCATTACTTTCTCCTCGAGGAAGAGGAAACTTGCTCAGATGCCTCTTTAGAATTATACTATGTTCTATGATTTAGAGCAAGGCTGAATACCCTCTCCGAACCCTGGGCAGGCATCGTCCCACTCGGGCGAATGTCCGCACCGGGATGGCTCAACCTTAAAATTTTCGCGATTCGCTGAAAACCCCCTTGACAAAAATTCAGAATTAGTGTATAGTAACAATGAATTAATTCGTCTTTTTAGGAATTTTTGTCAAATTTAAAGCGCGACGCACAGGGCTATTGGCCTGGCCAAGAGATTCTGCCAGCGCGAAAAGGGAAAACGCGAGAGGGGGAAAAGGTGAAACTGACGGGCCGCCAGAAGATGTTCCTGAGCCGCTTCCTCGACCTATATCGAGAGACCAGGGAATCCCTCCACTACACCGTCGTGGCCGAACGGCTGGGGGTGGGCAAGATCACTGCCTACGACATGCTGCGTCTGTTGGAGGAGAAGGGCCTGGTCACCTCAGACTATCTCCTGCCGAAGGGTGGTCGCAGGCCCGGCCGGTCCACCATCGTCTTTCACCCCACCGAGAAAGCCACAGCTCTGATGGCTCAACTGGCAGGGGAGGCGTGGGACAGAGAAGAATGGGAGACGGTCAAGGGGAAGATCCTGCAAGCTCTGCGGGAAGGCAAGGGCACCGATTACGATGACCTGCTGAACGACATCTTGCTTCGGATTCCACAGCGCAAGTCGCCCATGCTCTACATGGCAGAGATGATCACAGCCGTGATATTGAGTCTGTATCAACTGCGGGAGGAAGCGACGGCTACGGGTCTGTTCGAGAAACTGCGGGCCCTGGGCATGCCGGAAGAGGTAGGGCTCAGTGCCATGGCCGGCCTGACTCTGGGCCTGTCTCTGGTGGAGAGGGCCAACCGCCGCCTCACGACCTTGCTTCTCTCTTACACTCAGCGATATCAGGAGTACCTGACCAAGCTGGGCGCTGAGAACAAAAAGAGGCTGTCGGACTTTGCCCAGGAGGTGATGAAGATTGTGGAGACCTAGCCGGAGCTTCCTTTTTACCTAATTCTTTCGTTTTCTTTGTTTGTTTGCAATTTTTTGAGAGGAGAGAGGCATGGCAAAGATCGCTATTGTCACCGACAGCACCGCCTATTTGCCAAGGGAGCTTGTAAAGGAATACGACATCCAGGTCATTCCCACGAAGGTTATCTTCGGTGAACGAATTTTCCGCGACGGGGTGAACATCACCCCAGACCGCTTCTACCACATGCTGGCAGAGGCTGAGACTCTGCCCATTACTACGCAGCCGTCGGTGGGCGAATTTCAGGAATTGTATATGCGGTTGAGCCAGGAAGCGGAGGCCATTGTCTCCATCCATATCTCCAAAGACTTGAGCGGCACCATCGCCTCGGCCATGAACGCAAGGGCAAACATTTCCGGTCTGCCCATTTATATCATTGACTCGCGGTCCACCTCGATGGGATTGGGCTTTGTGACCCTGGCCGCTGCCCGCGCGGCCAGAGAGGGGAAAAAACTGCCTGAGGTAGTGAAGGCGGCTGAGGATTTGGTCCCAAAGATGAATGTCATCTTCGTCGTTGACACCCTGGAATACCTTCGCAAAGGCGGGCGAATCGGCGGTGCGGCAGCGCTGGCCGGTTCGATGCTGAAGATCAAGCCAATTCTTTACATCAACAGAGGGCGGATAGAAGCTCTGGGAAGGGCGCGCACCAGAATAAAAGCGAGGGGGCGTTTGCTGGAGATCGTGGCCGAAAGGGTAGGGAGCGCGTCGAAGGTCCACGCTGCGGTGGTGCACGCCGCCGCGCCAGAGGAGGCTCAGACGCTTCACGACCAGATAGCACGTTCCTTCGATTGTGCCGAATTGCACGTCGCTGAGATCAGCCCCGTCGTCGGTACCCACGTTGGCCCCGGCACGCTGGGCATCGCCTTCTATGGTGAGAGATGAGAAGATGCGCAAAATCGCTGCCACAGTCGTCATGGTAATAGGGGTCGCCATCCTCGTCGCCGCTATCCTTGCCCTGGTAGAGAATCGGCTCTCATTGCCCTCCTACTCGGAGCAAACGGAGGGCCAATGGGTTGCCTACAGCATCCATAAGTGGGCGTTCATCTTCGGCGAACTGCCCCTGGGCCTGGCCGTGTTCTTGCTGGGCTATCTCCTATGGCCCTCGCGTCTGGTGAGTGGGCCCCTGGTGCGGCCGCTGGCAGCTTTCGGAGTGACCATCGCTCTTGCCGGTTTGGGAGCTACGGGCTTTATCGTTCACAGCACCCTTCAACGTCAGGAGCCCTTCTTTTCTGCTCTCTGGCTTGGAATTCAGGGTAGCCCCCTCATGTGTGGCCTGGCCATCCTGGCGGGCATGGCAGTCCGGAAACTGGTGCGCGGGGTTGCCTCACGAGCAGTTGAGGGAGATGAGTGATCGGCCCGTGTGGGGCAGGAAGAAATGCAAGGAGCCCAGGGTAGAGTGCGCCCTGTCACCCCGGGAGATCTGGAGAAGCCTCACGGTATAAGCTGAATACTTCAGCCGAGGAATTTAAAGGAGTT
>JAOZOT010000017.1:14494-22618 GCA_029933115.1 Anaerolineae bacterium
CTCGAAGGAGGTGATAGAGATGTTGGGACAGGTGCCGCTTTATACGATCATGGCTCTTGTCGCCGTTGGCTTGCTCATCGGCGCTGTCGGCGTGGTCGTCGGTGCGGTGTTGGGGGTAGGGTTGGTGTTGCTACTGGCACCGCAGACGCGCCAGGAAGTCGTGCAAGCACTCAAGAGAAAAAAGGCGGGCGTCGCGACAGGAGAGGCGGAATAAGGCCACGGCGGGGTGCCGCAGCCCGTTCGAGAGCGCAACCGTAGCGGGGGAAGTGGCCCGGGGGCCGTTCGATTCGAATACAACAAAGTTCAGCGGAAGGAGGTGATAAAAATGCGAGACCTGATCGAGAAAGGTTTCCTGGTGGGGCTGGGCGCCCTGACCCTGACCAGGGAGAAGGCTCAGAGCATCGTGGAAGAGCTGGTCAAAACAGGCGAAGCCCGTCGTGAGGAGGTCAAAGGACTGGTTGACAGGCTGGTGACGCGAGGCGAAGAGGAGCGCGCCGAGTTGCAGAAGCTGGTCAGGGCCGAGGTGGAGAGTGTCGTGGAAGGGATGAGCCTGGCCACTCAGAAGGACATCGAAGCCCTGAGCAAGAAGATTGACGGCCTGGTCAAGAAACTGGGAGGCAGATAGCTCATCCCAGAGATGCGAGACCGAAGAGGGGACGGTATGAAGGCAAGATGTCTCCAGGAGCCAACAGGGGGCATCTCCCCTGGGGGGTGCCCCTTGGACTTGTTCACCCCGGATAGCTCCAGCCCCCCGGACAAAGCCGTAGCAAGGAGTGAAAGTTGCAGAGAACACTGACCATCATGCGCAAGGAATTCATCCACATCATTCGTGACCCACGGGCTCTGACCCTGGTGTTGATCATGCCTGTCACCTTGCTTTTGCTGTTGGGTTACGCTGTGGCCGTGGAAATCGAGGACATCCCCACCGCCGTCTACGACCAGGCCAAAGACAGGGAAAGTCGCGAGTTCGCCGAAAAGTTCTGGCAAACCCGCTACTTCGCCTACAAATACTACGCCAGCAGCGAGGAAGAGATCATCCGGCTTATTGACAGCGGAGAGGTGCGGGTGGGCCTGATCCTGCCCCCTGACTTTGCGGCCAAGGTGAGGGCCGGGGAGCCTACCACCGCCCAGGTCATCATTGACGGTTCCGACCCGAACGTGGCTCAGACGGCTCTCTTTGTGGCCGAGACCGTCGGGCAGGCCACCTCGGTCGAGATTATGACCACCAGGTTGAACGGTCTGCTGGGCGGGCGAGAGCTCAGGTCCCCCGTCGAGATGCGGCCTCGGCTCCTGTACAATCCCGACTTGAAAAAGATTAATTTCATGATCCCCGGCCTCATCGGGGCCATCTTGCAGATGCAGACTCTGCTCCTGACAGCCTTTGCTATCGTCCGCGAGCGGGAACAGGGCACGCTGGAGCAACTGATCGTCACCCCCATCAGGTCCTGGGAGCTTATGCTGGGCAAGATCGTGCCTTTCGTCTTTGTGGCTTTCGCCAACGTGGCCCTGACCCTGCTGATCAGCTCCTTCTGGTTCAGGGTGGAGGTTAACGGCAGCGTGATGCTCCTGATGTCTTTGTCCTTCATATTTCTGCTGAGTTCCCTGGGCCTGGGCATTCTCATATCTACCGTCTCCAGCACCCAGATGCAGGCTTTGCACCTGTCCAGCTTCATCATGCTGCCGGCCTTTGTCCTGTCGGGCTTTATGGTCCCCCGGGAGAACATGCCCTTGCCCGCTTATTACGCTGGCTACTTCCTGCCCCTGACCTATTTCCTCGTCATCCTGCGAGGCATTATCCTGAAAGGGATAGGGATAGCTTACCTCTGGAAGCAAATCGTTCCCATGGCCGCTTTCGGCCTGGGGGTCTTCGGCTTGAGTGTCATCAACTTTCACAAGAGACTGGAATAGACAGACCGAGGAGGAGACTCCATGAGTTGGAAAAGTCGTCTGGCCTGTTGGGCAGTCAGGTTTCTGAGCCCGCAGGACCTGAGAGAGATAACGAATGATACTTCGGTTCGGGTGATGGCCAGAATGGACAAAGAGGAAAAGTTGGCTTTCATCCAGAGTTTCGTCGAGGAGAACCTGGGCCGGATGCTGGCCGGGCTGGGGCGCGAGGAGCGGGCGAAGCTGATGAACGCTCTCTTGCCAAAGGTCGCCAGAGAGTTCCCCCTGGCCGACCTGGACATCCTGGGCGCGTTTTCGTCGGCCGGGGACAGCTTTATGGGAGAAGAGAAGAAAGGAGTCTGAGTGTGAAGGACCTTTGTAAATTCCTGGAGACTATCCCGCAACCTGAAGGCAAGCTCTCCTGTTGTTGCGGGATCGGTGTCAACTTTTACTCGGTGGGAGAGAAGCGGGAGTTGTGCCAGACCTGTCCCGTGCCTTCCCTGGCCAACGCCCCTCATTGCCGGCACTTGGAATTCCATACCTTTCTGCGGGCGGTGGGAGACGGTCGCCACGTTATCAAAGCTGATTTCGCTTGCTGTCTGAAGGGCTGGGGCCTGGAATCCCCCGCCGAGTGCGAGACCTGCCCGGACTACTGCGAAGCTACGCAGGGGACGAGGAATCCGGCCGTCGCGCCGGCTCTCGCTTAGCAGGGTGGGTAATGCCGGTTGCCGGCCATTATCGGCTATCTGTTCCGCTGCCAAAGCTGTCCGGACTACTGTGAGGCACAAAATTCCAATCAACAGGTGTAGAACCATGTTCATTTCCGTCGTCATCCCGGCCCACAACGAGGAGGGCTATCTGGGTCGTTGCCTACAGGCACTCCGCGCCCAGAACTATCCGGCCTCTCGGTTCGAGGTCATCGTGGTGGACAATGCCAGCACCGACGCCACGGCTGAAATCGCCCGGCGCTTCGAGGCGCGCGTCGTGGCCGAGCCGCGCAAGGGTGTGGCCCGTGCCCGTCAGACCGGCTTCGAGGCTGCGCAAGGTGAGATCATCGCCTCCACCGACGCCGACACCGTCGTGCCCCCCTTCTGGCCGGCCCGCATCGCGGCCCACTTCGAGGCCGACCCGGCCCTGGGTGGTGTATACGGCCCGGTGTACTGGCCCAACGGGCGACCGGTTGAACAACTGGCGCTGCGCTACCCGGCCACTTGGGCGCTGCGAGCCAGCAACCGCCTTGGGCGCAGCCTGTGGTGGGGCAGCAACTTTGCTGTGCGGCGGGGCGTCTTCTGGGAGGCTGGCGGCTTCCCCGTGGATTGGCCCTCGGCCGAGGATACCGACCTGTCCCTGCGGGTGAGCCGTATCGCACCCGTCCGCTTCGACTCGGGCCTGGTCGTCTACGCCTCGGCCCGGCGGACCCGCGAGGGATGGGACCACCTGGCGCATCGCACGGTGGTGAACATCGTCAATCGCTTCTTGCTTCGGCGGCCGCCGCTGCCGCTGCCCGACCTGCGTTGAGGTGAGTCATGGATAGCAAGGGCGAGGCGAGGTGTGTCTGACCGATCAGGCACAAGACTTACAAGGAGGTAAGAAATGCCTGTCGAGAACCGACTCCAGAAAATTCTGCTGAATCTAGGGACCGAAACCATAGTGCGCGCCGGCCCGGCCCTGACGCGCGCCTTGCCGTTGCGCCGGGCCGCCGTCAGCGCGGTCGAGGCGCAGATGCACGCCAGGCTGAAGCGCATTCGCCCCATCTCCCCGCGCCCACCGGGCGTGGACGACGACCGCATCCTGATGGGGCTGGCCCTCTTGCACACTGTCGAGCGCGCCGTCGCCGAGCAGCATCTCGCGCCAGCGGCGTTGCGCGGTGTGATCCAGGGCCTGGTCCAGCGCCTGTTGCTGGAGCAGGGCGACCAATCGGCCAAGGCGCGCTTCCGTGCCGAATACGGCGTTGACCCGCCCGATTTCCTGGTTATCAGCCCCGGCAAGGCCTGCAACCTGCGTTGCATCGGCTGCTATGCCAGCTCTGGCCGCAACGTCGAGAAGCTGGACTGGGAGGTCTTCGACCGCGTCATCACCGAGGCCAAGACGCTATGGGGGGCGCGCTTCTTCACCATCTCTGGCGGAGAGCCATTGGCCTATCGCTCCGATGGGAAAGGGGTCCTGAACGCCGCTGAGAAGCACCACGACTGTTTCTTCCTGATGTACACCAACGGCACTCTCGTTGACGAGCGGATGGCTGAACGTATGGCCGCAACCGGCAACCTCACTCCGGCCATCTCGGTAGAGGGGTTGGAGGAACGGACCGACGCTCGGCGAGGGAAAGGGGTCTTCCAAAGGGTGCTGGCGGCCATGGCCAGCCTGCGGGAGGCCGGCGTCCCCTTCGGCCTCTCCCTCACCGCCACCTCGCGCAATTACCGGGAGATCCTCTCCGACGAGTTCGTGGACTTTTTCTTCGGGGAGCAGGGGGCGCTCTACGCCTGGATCTTCCATTACATGCCCATCGGGCGGGGGTACGATCCTTCGCTGATGCCCACACCGGAGCAGCGGGTCTGGCTGTGGCGCCGGAGTTGGGAGTTGGTAAAGCAGCGCCACATCTTCGTGGCCGACTTCTGGACCTTTGGCACCGTCTCTCACGGCTGCATCTCGGCCGGCCGGGCAGGAGGCTATCTGTACATTGACTGGAACGGCAAAGTGATGCCCTGCGTCTTCTTCCCTTACTCGCCGGTCAACATCGTCGAGGTCTACCAGAACGGCGGTACGCTGAACGACGTCTGGGCTGAGCCCTTCTTCCAGGCCATCCGGGAATGGCAGGATGAGTACGGCTTCGGGAAGGAGAGGCCAGAAGAGCATGGCAACTGGCTGATGCCCTGCCCCATCCGCGACCATTACGCCGTGTGCCGGGAACTGGTAGAACGCTACCATCCAGAGCCAGAGGATGAAGCGGCGGAACTGGCCCTCCTGGACGGCAACTACTACGAAGAGATGCTGGCCTACGACGAGGCACTGGCACAGGCTACCGATGGCATCTGGAAACGGGAATATCTGGGTATAGAGGACACAAATTGTGGGGGAGGTTAGGTGAAACAACCCGAGATATCTGTCGTCATTCCTGCTTACAACGAGGAGAAGCAACTGCCTCTCTGTCTTGGGTCATTAACGAAGCAGAGATGCGTTTTCCCCTACGAGATCATTGTTGTTGACAACGCCTCAACGGACGGAACGGCCGGGATTGCCGAAGAGTTTGGGGTCAGGGTCATCCACGAACCCAGGAAAGGGGTCGGCGCGGCAAGCCGGCTTCGAGGCAGCGCGGGCAGAGATCATCGCCTCCACCGACGCCGACACCGTCGTGCCCCCCTTCTGGCCGGCCCGCATCGCGGCCCACTTCGAGGCCGACCCGGCCCTGGGTGGTGTATACGGCCCGGTGTACTGGCCCAACGGGCGACCGGTTGAACAACTGGCGCTGCGCTACCCGGCCACTTGGGCGCTGCGAGCCAGCAACCGCCTTGGGCGCAGCCTGTGGTGGGGCAGCAACTTTGATTTTACCAGAGCCCTCTTGAAAATGCAAGGCCAGGGCTGAGTCACTCTCCCGCAGGTTACGAACCCCGTCACTCGGCGCAACGGCGCCAGAAGCTATTGACAAATCTCCCGAAATGTGCTAAAATATTACCAAGCCTTGGAGGTCATGTAACGAGGTCTATCAGCGAGATGAAAGAGTTTCCTGGAATCGCCCTGAACGTCCTTATTATTGTAGTAGTTGTGCTCCTTATTAGCCTTAAGGAGCTATTGGCGGTTGGGGCGGTTTCAGGGCGAAAAGTATAGTAATCTATCCAGGTTACCTAAAGAAAGAAACCTCCCAACCGGGAGGTTTTTTATTTGGGGTGCAATCCAATTTGTAAGGAGGAAAAAATGACAGACTGTATCCGTTTCGTGCCAGAGGATCACCGCTCTCCGGCCGCCTGCCAAAAAGAACCGGAAGCCGTCTTCCAGGCTCTGCGCAGGCACTTTCCCCACGAGGTGAGTTGGGATTCATCGTCAGAGGGTGCCTCTCTGAGGGTGACCCTGCCCGAAGGGGTTAGTGCCAGGGAACTGTCGGAGTGGGCCAGGCGAGAAAAGGTCATCTTCAGCCTGGATACCGAGGCAAAGGGTCAAGCCCATGAGCATGGAGTTGAAGGTGCACGTGACGCCATGTACCTCTATTGGGCCCACCTGGAACAGGCCGAGGTCGAGGAGGGCATCAAGCGCCTGGGAAAGCTCATTGTCAGGTACATGGATCGAGCCGATGGGTTCGGAAGGTCTTCCCACTGCTTCATAGGGCCTTAAATAATTTCGAGCAGTAACTCAACTTTTGCAGTGGCCTGGGAGGGCCAAGGAACGACCTGGAAGGGTCAAAGATATTAAAAAAGGAGCCACTTAAGGACTTGTTTGGGGAGAGGCACACACCTCCCCCTCCCCAGCTAGCCTCAGGTGGCTGGGCTAAGAGCGAACCGCCCGATTCCGGCAAGAGTAAGATCGGCGGCACACCGCCGCCAAAATCGGAGCCATCACTTCACGCAGTGTCTGCCCCTGAGTCAGGCCGGCACTGATGAAACAAGCCAGAGCCCACAAACACTGCGCCTGGGTGACCCGACGCCCAAACGGCACACTGCCCTCGAGATCGAACTCGATTTGACGCTGAAGCTTTTGTAAGAGAGCCTCGTCGTGGGGGGCGGCACGCAGTAAGCTGGAGGCGACGGCGACAAGGCCAATATGCCGGGATATGGCCCGAAAGTCCCGCACCTGATACCGGCCCAACCCCTCCGCCTTGCCCTCTTCGTGATAGACTTCAACGGGCCGGCGATGGCGACGGATGCGGGTGATCCCTACCGATTGCCGGTACAAGCGGTTCGAGATGTAGAAGGAGGGCGAATCGGAAAGGTCAGGTTGGGAAAAGTTGATGACCAGACGCTGTTTGCCGTAGTTGTGAATGCGATGAGTGTGACAGTAGCTGTAGTAGGTCTCCTTTTCGCCCTTGTAGGTGATGCCGATCTTGTGGAAGACCGGCTTACCCTCGGCGGCGAGGGCCTGGAGATGCTCTTGCTTGAGCCGTTGGGTGAACTCCGCCAGGGTGAGCCGACCGCCCTTGAGGATGACCTGATCATCATCTGCCAGGGTGCCCACATAGGGTAGGCCCAGTTCTTGATCCAGGAAGCGACAGAAGGCCGGTTGAGTATACCGGTTGTCGAAGGTGACCGGCAACTTTAGGTCGGGCTGCTTCTCAACCCACTGCTGCAGCAAGTTGCGAGCAATCATCAATTTACTCTGATAAAGGGCGGCCACTTCCGGTTTATTCTGGTGACGTCGCCACACGCCCAAAAGGTACCGACGCCATTTCTTGGGGTTGCTCTCTTTGAGAGCGAACTTGCTCTCCCGCAGACGAATGCCCGCCGCTAGCAGGCCCTGCTCCAGCTTTTCCAGGTTTGCCGGCTTCCACAATTGGAAGCTGGACACTGGCGTTTTTGCTCGTAGTGACGGCTTTAGCCGTTCAGAATAGCGAAAAGCGACTGAAGTCGCCACTACGAACCACTACATCTTGGGGTTATATGCAGCTTGTTTACAAGATATGGTGGTATTCAAAATTCGCCAGACTCCAGTTGGAAGTAGAGCGGATAGTCAGTCTGATCATCACTGTAATGAAGGCTGACCGGGTTGTGAGCCCAGGTGTATCGTTCCTTAACATGGTCGTAGAGATAGGCGATTTCATCGAAGTGCTGCCCATAGTGGGTCAAAAGTGTATCGTCAACACTGAGCACCCCTTTGGGCTTGATGCGGGTTCCTTCCAGGCTATCGAGCAGGGCCAATCGTTGCCGGTTCAACGCTGCTTCCGAGAAGGGACTTTCCGTCAGCAGACGGTTGAGGCTACTCTGATTGCGACTCTCGATGACAACAATGCGGTTGATACCATCCACAGTCTTGTTCTCGGACACGATCGGCCCACTCAGGTAGCGTTGGAACTGGATCAGCGATTGAGACGAAAACACAGGCTCAAACCAGGGTGCATAGTGCTGAACAATGGTAGGAAATTCAACCAGTGCTAACATGGCCTCACCTTCTCCCCGGGTTCAGGGCTTATGTTACCACCTTATGGCTATGTTGACAACCCGCTTGCCTTGGGTATCTGCTTGTAATGCGCTGCAAAAGTCGAGATTCTAATTGTAAAAGTTTCATGGGATTTGGCATTTGGCCGGTTGTGTGGTATAA
>JAOZOT010000189.1 GCA_029933115.1 Anaerolineae bacterium
TGCGGGAGGGTCACTGCCAGAGGGGAGGGCGTTACGCGCCAGAAACATCCCTGCTCATTTTCTTGACAAAAAGGCGCGAATGTGGTATATCTAACTCCGCTCATTGCGTTCGGATGCTGAATCCCGCATAAGCCGTCAACCGTAACCTGCGGGAGGGTAGGCTGAGCTTCAGGAGGTTTGGACGTTGGTTGAAGATACTGAGAACAGGATGACTCTAGGGCAGCTTCTGGTTAGCATCGTTGACCGGCCGGCCACTGTCATGAGCTATGTGGGCAAGAAGCCCGGCTGGGCCTGGGTGACACCGGCCCTGCTGATTCTGATAGGGCTGGCTGTGTTTAGCGTGGTCACAGCTCCCCACGCCTCCAAACTGGCGCTGCGCCAGGCCCAGCAGCAGATGGCCAGCCTGCCTCCTCAGCAGGCAGAGGAAGCGGCCGCTCAATTGGAAAAGTTCACCTCTCCGGTTATGGTAGCCGGCTTCAGCATCCTTGGTGGGCTGGTCGCCCTGGCGGTGATGTGGCTCGTATGGGCCGGGGTTCTGTACTTCCTCGGCTTGATGGCCGGAGGTGAAGCCAGCTTCGCTCAAACCTTCGCCATTCTGGCCTGGAGTTGGTTACCCTACTTTCTGCGCTATCTGGTTCAGGCTGCTTACATGGCCTACAGTGGCCGGTGGATCAACCCAGGGTTGTCATTTTTGGTGGCTACGGGCGACCAGATAAAAGACGCAGCCAACTGGCTCTATGCCCTTTTGTCTCAGCTTGATCTCTTCTACCTGTGGCATCTGATTCTGGTGATCGTGGGGTTGGTAGCAGTTGGCCGTCTCTCGAGGAGCAAGGCTACCGTCGTGGGGGTGATCTACCTGGCTGTGACTACGGCTCTGAGTCTGCTCCCCATTTTTGTCAAGTCCTTTTTTTCGTAAGCAAAAGCCCGAGGCTAAAGCCGTCAGGCCTGAAAGAGCCCTCTTTGTTATAGCCCCGTAGGGGCTTTGCTCTCTCGGCGCAGGGCTTTAGCCCCGTGCCTTCGCTTGGACTGGCAATGAAACGTTTGCGAAGGAGATTGGAAACCCATGAAAAGGGCTATCACTATTGTTGTTATTGTGGGTGCTGTCGTCGGCCTCAGTTGGCTTAGCTATCAGACCCTTGGCACTCAGGTGGTTCAGAAGCAGACGGCCGATGAATCCGATTTGGAAAAGTTCGTCGTAAAGCGGGGCGTCATCGAGGCCACAGTCAGCGCCACAGGCAGCATTGCCCCTGAGGCCGAGGTCACTCTGGGCTTCGAGTTCGGAGGCAAGGTAGAGGAGATATTTGTGGAAAAGGGGCAGATGGTGAAGGCCGGTGACCCTCTGGCCAAACTGGAGACGGCCAGCCTGGAACTCCAGGTGGCCCAGGCTCAGGCCACTCTGGCTTTGAACGAGGCCAAGTTGCAGCAGACTATGGAAGGGGCCAGCGCCGAAGACATCGCTGCTGCCGAAGCTGAACTGGCCAGCGCCAAAGCCAATTACGAAAAGGTCAAGGCTGGGCCCACCGAGGAGGAACTGATCGTAGCCAAGGCAGACATGGAGAAGGCGGCCATTGCTGTGCAAAAGGCCCAAGCTGAGTACGATGAGGTGGCCTGGGTGCCGGGAGTTTCGGCCCTCCCCCAGTCGGCTGCCCTGCAGCAGGCCAGCATAGATTACGAACGGGCCAAGGCCAACTATCGGAAGATAGCTCAGTCACCCACCGAGAGCGAGTTGAAGAGTGCTTGGGCTCAGGTAGTGCAGGCTCAGACCAAGCTCGACAAGTTGAGGAAGAGCCCCACGCCAGAGGATGTGGCCATCGCTCAGGCCCAGGTGGACCAAGCCCGGGCGCAGTTGGAAGAAGCTCAACTGAAGCTGAAAAAGGCGCTCATCACCGCTCCCTTTGAGGGCGTGGTGGCCTCTCTGGGGGCCGACGTCGGCGAGTGGGTTTCATCGAATACACCTATGGTGGTGCTGGTGGACATCTCCAGCTTTCACATTGACGTGGAAGTGGACGAGGTAGACATCAGCCAGGTAGCGGTGGGCCAGAAGGTGCTCATCACTCTCGACGCCCTGCCCGACGAGGAAATCGCCGGCCGCGTTGAGGCCATCGCCCCCACAGCCAACGTTGACGACGGGGTGGTGTCCTACATCGTGACTGTGGCCATTGAGCCCACCGCTGCGCCTCTGCGGGCCGGCATGAGTGCCAATACCACCATTACCACAGATCGCAAGGAGGACGCGCTGATAGTGCCCAACCGCTACATCCAGATAGACCGCGAGAGCGGCAAGATGTACGTAGAGCGGTTGGAGGGAGATGGCCTGGCCTCGCGGGTAGAGATTCAGACCGGCTTGCGCAGCGAGCTCTACAGCGAGGTGGTGGCCGGCCTGGAAGAGGGTGATACTCTGGTCCTGCGTGGCCTTTCCGGTCGCGAGCGGGTGCAGCGCACTCTCGGTGGGCCGCCAGACTAGCGCGTCACATCGGCCACCTTCGAAGGGTTTGAGATATGGCCAAGGTCCTGATAGAGATAACCGATGTCACCAAAATCTATCGCATGGGTGAGGTAAAGGTCCACGCCTTGCGGGGTGCCTCCCTCAAAGTCGAGGAGGGTGAATTGGTGGCCATCATGGGCCCTTCTGGTTCGGGCAAGTCCACCATGATGAACATCATCGGCTGTCTGGACCAGCCCACCTCGGGCCGATACCTTCTTGATGGTATTGACGTCAGTCAGTTGAACGACGACCAACTGGCCGAGATCCGCAATCGCAAGATTGGTTTTGTCTTTCAGACTTTCAACCTGCTGCCCAGGACGTCGGCTCTCCACAATGTGGAATTACCTCTCCTGTATTCGGGGCGGGTCAACAACCGCCGCCAGCGGGCCATCGCCGCTCTCGAAGCTGTGGGGCTGGGTGATCGGATACACCACCGTCCCAACGAGCTGTCCGGTGGCGAGCAGCAGCGGGTGGCCATCGCCCGCGCCCTGGTCAACGAACCGACGATTATCCTGGCCGATGAGCCCACCGGCAACCTGGATTCCCGGTCGGGAGAGGAGATCA
This sequence comes from Anaerolineae bacterium, assembly GCA_029933115.1. GTDB lineage: Bacteria > Chloroflexota > Anaerolineae > E26-bin7 > E26-bin7 > E26-bin7. The sequence continues at coordinate 3,050 of JAOZOT010000189.1, forward strand.
TGGCTATCTTCCAGCGCCTCAATAGCGAGCGGGGCATCACCGTCGTCTTTGTCACCCACGACGCCGAGATCGCGGCCCACACTCGACGCATCGTCCATCTCCACGATGGCCGCATCATCGGGGAGGAGATCGTGGCTGAGCCGTTGATTGCCGGAGGGTCCCCTGCTGATTCTGCGGTCGCCAGGGAGGTGTCTCGTGAACATTACTGAGAGCATCCGTGTTGCTGTGGGAGCTTTGGCGGCCAACAAGTTGCGCTCGATACTGACCATGCTGGGCATCATTATCGGCGTGGGCGCGGTCATCACCTTGGTTTCGGTGGGGCAGGGGGTGGAGAAGATGGTCACGGATTCTATCCAGGGCATCGGCTCCAACCTCATCTTCGTCATCCCCAGCGATCCCCAGGGATCCAGCCAGAGTATGAGACGCCGCCCTCAAAGCCTGACCTACGCTGATGCCCAGGCCATCGCCGACCCCCTCAACGTTCCCGATGTGGTGGCTGTGGTCCCAGAATCCATGGGTTTCGCTCAGGTAGTCTACCGTAATAAGGACACCGAGACTTACGTCAGCGGAATCACCCCCGAATACGAGGAGATACGCAGCTTTCACCCCGAATTTGGCCGGTTCATCAGCGCCGAAGACGTGGTTGGGCGCTCCCGGGTGGCGGTTCTGGGGCAGACGGTGCTGGAGGAACTTTTCCCCGACGGAGCTTACCCCATCGGCCAGGTCATCAAGATCAACCAGGTGCCCTTCAAGGTCGTCGGGGTGATGGAAGAGAGAGGGGGCTCCGGTTTCGGCGGCGACGAGGACAACATCGTCTTTGTGCCCCTGACCACTGCCCAGACCCGGCTTTTCCCCTGGCGGCGGAACCGTTCTGGCGAATACACCGTCTCGGCTATCTATGTCCAGGTGGTGGATGAAGAGCGCATGGAGGCAGCCATGGACGACATCACCGAGTTGTTGCGTGCCCGCCACAAGATCAAATTCCGCGATGAAGACGATTTCACCGTCGTCAACCAGGCCGATATTGTCTCTTTCGCCAGCGACATCTTTGGTGTGTTGACTCTCTATCTGGGCGCTATCGCCGCTATCTCCCTCTTGGTCGGGGGCATCGGTATCATGAACATCATGCTGGTGTCGGTGACTGAACGCACGCGGGAGATCGGCATCCGCAAGGCTGTGGGAGCCAAGCGCCGTGATATATTGCTCCAGTTTCTCATCGAATCTATGGTGATGAGCTTGATTGGCGGTTTCATCGGCATAGGTCTGGGTTTTATCGGTTCCCAGGTTGTGAGCAGCCTGGCCGAGAATCTGGAGACGGCGGTCACCCCTGGGGCCGTCTTGTTGGCCACAGGCTTTTCCATGGCCGTGGGCCTCTTCTTCGGCATTTACCCGGCCACCCGTGCTGCCCAGTTGAACCCTATCGAGGCCCTGCGGTACGAGTGAGGGGTAGTGAGTCAATAGATCGGTGAGTTAACGAGTCAATGGGTCAACGATGAGGTATCAATAGGTTACGAGTTCCTCGGGAGCGGGTGATCTCGTGGGCACAGTGAACTGGTGTAGCAGGTGAAAGGTGGATGGAGTGAACAGGAAGATCTTTGTAGCCGTTGTGTTTCTGATAGCCGTCTTGTCGGCGACAGGTTGCGATCTGGGTGTGGGCCGTGCTGCCCCAACTCCGACCATCATACCTCTGGCAGCAGCCGAGACCAACGTCACGCCAACTCCGACGGCGGTTCCTACGGCTACACCGACAGAGGCTTTCACGGCCACACCCACACCGTTGCAACCGACCGACACCCCTCTTCCTTCCCGACCCGTGGCGAAAGTGACCGCCTCTGCCTTGAATGTGAGAACTGGCCCCGGCATCGCCTATCCCATCGTCGGTGGGCTGAGCTTCGGCGATTCGGTGGAAGTCGTGGGGAAGAACGCTACTGGCGACTGGCTGCAAATCGTATATTCGGCTGATGTTGAAGACCGAGGCTGGATCGCGGCGGCCTATGTCGAGTTGACCGGTCCCCTGGCTGTGGTGCCAGAGACCTCCGCTCCGCCCCCGCCTCTGCCGATGCCTACCCCGACCCCAAAGCCCGAGCTCACGGGCAAGCTGATCTTCCATACATGCAACGGGTGCGACATCTATGTCATCAACGCCGATGGCACCGGTCTGCGCCGCCTGACCGACGGCATGGAGCCGGCCTGGTCGCCTGATGGGAAGAAGGTGGCCTTTACTCGCTGGCGGGACCCACGGGGCCTCTACGTTATTGATGAGGATGGCAGCAATGAGACCCTCGTCTTCGGCTGGGTGGCGGCCAAAGGCCCGGCCTGGTCACCGGACGGCAGTCGCATTGTCTTCACCCGCTGGTACGGAGGGCAGGACAAGGACATAGAGAAGTCCTTTTGGGGTTTCCACTGGACTCAGCCCGCGGACCACTGGTGGAAGCTGGGCGTAGTGCGGCTGGAGGATGGCTATTTTCACGACCTCCGTTGCTATCCCCACAGCCTCTCTCCCACCTGGTCCCCCGATGGTTCGGTCATCGCCTACGACAGTGATTTCGGCATCCACCTGACCAATGAGGAGGGGACGATAGGGGATGTCACCGACGACCGCAGTCTGTTTGCCATTTCCACCGATGGCCGCGACATCTCGCCTGTCTGGTCGCCCGACGGCAGCAAGATCGCCTTCGGATTCAGCCAGCACGACCACTGGGAAATCTATGTCATGAATGCTGATGGGTCGAACCGGGTGCGGCTGACCCATGAAGAGCTTTTTGCCGATCCACCGCCAAACAACGTGTCTCCAGCCTGGGCGCCCGACGGTCGTCACATCGCCTTTTTCACCGACCGGAACGGGAGATGGGAATTGTACGTCATGGACGCCGATGGCAGCAACCAGCGCCCTATGTTCGAGGGGGCTCTAGATGGTTTGAAATTCGAGTATGGTTTCGTCGCTGAGCGAATGATTTCTTGGGCCGAGTGACAAGGGGCTTTCGAGAGAGGGCAAGGGAAGAGGAAAAGAGCGAGGCGCCGGGATGGGTCCCAGCGCCTCGTTTTGGAGTCACAGGCTGTAGCTCTCCCCTGGCTTGAGGACGACGCACTTGGCCTGGGTCTCAGCCTCCACCGCCTTGGCAAAAGCGGCCGGGTCCTGTTTGATGAGATCGAAGGTGTCGTAGTGGATGGGGATGACCACTCTGGGTTCAATGAGTTTGACCGCTCGTAAAGCGTCTTTGGGCCCCATAGTGTAGTTGTCACCGATGGGCAAGATGGCCAGCTCGATGCCTTCTTCACCGATGAGTTTCATGTCATAGAAGAGGCCGGTGTCACAGGCATGGTAGATGTTCTTGCCTTCGATGCTCAGCAGGAAGCCACAAGGATTGCCCCCATAGGAGCCATCGGGGAAGGACGAGCCATGATGGGCGATGGTCAGCTTCACCCGGCCAAAGGGGAAATCATAACCTCCGCCGATGTGTAGCCCGTGGGCTGTCACCCCTTGAGTTTCAGCGTAGGTGGCGATCTCGTGGTTACTGATGACGGTGGCCCCGGTCCGTTGGGCGATGGATACCGTATCCCCCAGGTGGTCGCCGTGGGCGTGGGAGACCAGGATGTAATCCGCTTCTACCTCGTCAGCGCTGGCTGCCGCCAGGGGATTGCCTGTCAGGAAAGGGTCAATCAGCAAGGTTGCCCCTCCGCCCTTGACGCCGAAACAGGCGTGTCCGTAATAAGCAAGCTCTACTGGCATAGTACAACCTCCTTTTCTCTTTCTGTCCAAAGTCCCGTGTGAAC
>JAOZOT010000708.1 GCA_029933115.1 Anaerolineae bacterium
GAGATCCCTTTGCCGAAGAGCAGGCGCATCATCACGAACTTGTGGAAAAAGTTCCAACTGACGGCCAGAGCCCCGGCCAGAGCAAAGGCCCAGCGCGATGGCCCGCGAGCCAGGAGAAGCCCGGCCTCCATCAGCAGGCTCTCGGCCAGGATGCCTACCATCGGTCCAATCTTCACTCCACCCAGGCTGAGAGCTTTCAGCAGAGAGGTTACCACGCCGATCATTAACACACTACCGGTGTGAGGCACAAAGTGACGCCCCGTCAGAGCGACGATGCTCCCCAGCCCGGCCATGATCACCCCCACCAGGAAGGTGTCGGCCAGCGGGGGAAAGATAACGTGTAGATAGGCTCCCAAGGTTATCTCAATAGCTCCCCAGAGAGCACCAAACACAGCAACGTAGACCCAGTCTCTTGTGGTGAATGTCTTCACTGTTCCCTCCTTGAACACGATGTGCACGAATTTCACGCTTCACGAACGATGCGCCCTTCTTCCAGCACGATGATCCGCCTGGCATAGCGGCAGACCAATTTGTCGTCGTGGGTGATGAGGAGGATGGCCTGCCCGTTGTGGTTGAGGTGAGTGAGCGATTCCATCATAAGACTCAGGTGCGCCCAATCCTGCCCCATGGTCGGCTCGTCCAGAATGAGCAGGTGGGGGGCCGTGGAGAGAGCGGCCGCCAGAGCTGTCCGTTGCTGCTCCCCCGCGCTCAAGGCCGCCGAACGACGGTGCCGGAGCGCCGTCAGGCCGGTCGCTGCTAGACTCGCCTCAACTCGTTCTCTCATCATCTGTTGCTCCAGACCCAGGTTGCGGGGGCCGAAGGCGATTTCCTCTTCCACCGTGTCGCACACCAGTTGGTCCAAGGGGTTCTGGAACAGAAACCCTACCCGCCGCCCCAGAGGTAGACGGTGAAGCTTTGTGTCCCAGGTGATCTTACCCTGACGCGGGCGCAATAGCCCGGCCAGGACCTTGGCCAGCGTGCTTTTTCCGGCGCCGTTGTCGCCTACCAGGGCGACGAACTCCCCTGGGTAGAGGGCTAGGTTCAGGTCTTGCAAAACCGTCCGACGCCCGTAGCCAGCCTCCAGCCCTTGAATGGCGACCAAGGGGTGTGCACCAGATGGTGAGGGTACGAATCGCGGGTTGCAGGTCGCGGATTGCCGGTCGGCAAAGTGCCAGGGGTAGCGCAGCCCCAAAGTGTTCAGGCGCTCCTTGTCGGCGAAAACGTCTTCTGGTCGCCCGTCGGCCACGATGCGACCGCCCTGCATCAACAATACGCGATTGGCCAGAGGGATGACGGCCTGCAGGCGGTGCTCGATGACCAAGATGGTCAGTCCCCTCTCCCGATTGAGTCGGGCCAGGGTAGACATGACCTGCTCTACCCCGCGCCAGTCCAGATTGGACGTCGGCTCGTCGAGCACGAGCACCTGGGGGCGCAAGGCCAGCACAGAGGCGATGGCCACCCGCTGCTGCTCGCCACTGGAGAGAGCGCGTATGGCCCGGCTCCGCAGCGAGGAGATGCCGGTAGCGTCCAGGGCGAAGGTGACCCGCGCTGCTACTTCCTCGGCCGGCAACCCCAGATTGCGAGGGGCGAAGGCTATCTCCTCCTCTACTGTGGCGTTGAAGAGTTGAGTGGCGGGGTTCTGAAAGACCAGCCCCACGTGGGCGGCCAGCTCAGGAATGGAATGTGTGCTCGTATCCAGCCCGTCCACCACTACCCGGCCTGTCACTTTGGCCG
>JAOZOT010000190.1:0-3034 GCA_029933115.1 Anaerolineae bacterium
ATGGAGGAGACTACCATGTCTTATCAACCGCCAAGGCCGCCCTTTCTGGTCATGCGCCGGGGGCCTCGACCCAACCAGAGCTTTTCTCTACACAAAGACGTTTTGACCATCGGCCGGGCGGTGGACAACGACATCGTCGTTGATGACCCCGAGGTGTCCCGCCACCACGCCCGCCTGACCCGCCGAGGGAGCGATTGGATTCTGGAGGACCTTGGTTCGCGCAACGGCACCTTTGTCAACGGCCAACGCATCAGCGGCCCGGTGACGCTGAGGCCGGGCAGCCAGGTGGCCCTGGGCCCCGATGTCCTCTTCGGCCTGGAAGGATCCATGGCCCCCGCCAGATCTGCAATCCGGCCGTCCGCCCGCAAGAGCGGCCTCCAGTGGCTGCTCCTGGCCGGATTGGCCGTCCTGGTCGTTGTGGTGCTGGTCGGGGCGGCGGTCCTGGCCTACTATTACGTGAACCCTCCTGTCCCAGAGTCTCTGGATGTGGCCGAACTCATGCTCTCCGGCCCCGACATCGCCTTCCAGGAGCCAGCTCCCGGCACCCAGGTGGGCCTGGGCGCTGCGGTGCTGGTCTTTGCCACCGCCCGCGACGAGGACAAAGTGACGCGGGTGGAGCTGTGGGTGGACGACCGGTTGGTGGTGCAGCAAGACAGCCCCGACCCCAACGGAGTCACCCCTCTCAGCCTGATCCACAGGCTGGTGGCGACCGCGCCGGGCACCTATGCCCTGACGGTGCGGGCCTACGACAGCCTGGGAGCGATGGGAGAGTCACCGACGCTGTACGTGACCGTCTTCAAAGAGCCAGAACCGGCGCCGGCCACGGCCCATTACGTCGTCCGGCCGGGCGATACCCCGGCCAAGGTGGCCCAGGTGGTGAGCGCCACGGTGGCGGCTATTCAGGGGCAGAACCCGGCTATGGGTAAGGTCATCACCCCTGGTCAGGTCATCGTCGTGCCCCTTCCTCCAAAGCCGGCTCCTCCCCAGCAGGGGCAAGCCCCCGGCGGGCAACAGCCAAAAGGGCCGGCGTCGGGAGGAGCCAAGCCGGGCGGACCGGCTCCCGGGCAACCACAACCCGGCGGGGCAGGCGCCCCTGGCGGGCAGCCGCAGCCCGGAGGAGCAGGAGCCCCTGGAGGACAACCGCAGCCGGTGCATCCCCCTCTCCCAAAGCCCGGTCAAGCTCCTCCTGGACTGATGCCGCTTCCAGGGCCGGGTGTAGTGCAGGCCGTCCCTGGGGCCGGCGCTCCAGGTGGCGGTCAGGTTCCTCCGGGGATGATGCCGCTGCCAGGGGGGGTGAACCCGGCCACGTTCGCCCTGCGCACGGCGGACGTGGGCGATTGCACGGTCACCCTGGCCTGGGACGACGTGCCCAACGCGATAGAGTACATCATCCTGTACCAAGTCAGCCCCACTTCGTTCTGGCATATTGTGGAAAAGCTCAAGCCCAACCGGCATACCTACAAACATGAGAAGCTCAAGCCCGGTACCTACCTGTATCGCATCGGGGCCAAGGTGGCCGGGGGCAGATCTATGGTCAGCAGTCTCAAAAAAGTGGTCGTCCCCCCTTCGACCAAGTGCATCCCAGAACGTACCTGGTACAAGCAGGTCTACTTCCAGCCCCTCTGGGTCGAATTCAAAGACCCTGAGTACACACACGCTGCTTTGTGGGTTAATGTCGGTGATCTCACGCGGCGTATTCCTTCAGATCAGGGAGGTTACAGGCCGACGGGTGACTGGAGCACGTGGAGGAAGGAAGTCATGCCCGCCCCGACATTGCTCTATCTGAGTGACCAGGCCGTATACCTGAGGGTGTGTGGTATGGGGTTTGACTTTTATGACCCCGAGGCGACGCCCCGTTGGGCAGATTGCCTCGATGAAGGATATCACCCTCAGAGCGATCTGGAGCAAGGGGGAAGCATAATCTGGGTCCCGTCGGAGCGGGGCCGCCTCCGCTATCGCTTCTGGCTGGAGAGCGTGAGGTGGACCGCCCAGGGGACGGCCAAAAACCTTATCCCGGCCCCTACCAATCTCCGTCTGGCCAAAAACGCCAAAGACCTGGAAAAAAAGGCCGTTCTGAACTGCAGTGGATGTGACCCCAGCACCACCCGCGTCCTTCTCTGGGACTTTGCCGGCGACGAGAAAATCATTGAGGGCTATATCCTCTACCGGGCCTACAGTTGCCCTGGCCAAGATGCACAGCTCATGGCTCCGCAAGTGCTGGGTAACAAGTGGCAAGGGATCAAGATCTCCCCCGAGGCTGAGCCTGTTGGCTGCGCCGTTCGCTACCAGGTCAGTGCCTTCGGCCCGGCCGGCGAATCGGCTGCCAGCAACCCTCTGGACTTGCAGACGACTCCGGCCGTCTCCCGGGTGCAGGTCATCTTCAAGGAGCTGAAACTCAGCAAAGAGGTGGCAGGCTGGATTACTTTACAGGCTAATCAGTACGAACGAGCATCGGAGATAATAGTCATCCCGGCCGCTACCGCCCTTGACCTCAACGCGGTGCCTTTTTACGGGAAGAAGCCCAACAACGCCTTGACGGTCAACCTGAGCAAAGGCGAGACCCTTCAGGTCGCTTTGGAGGCGGGCTTTTGCAAGCTTGGGAAGTGGCCCGACCCAACCAAGTCCGGCACCTACCAACTCCACTCTCAGTCAATGGAGGGAGAGTGTTGGGCCACTGTGGAGGTAAAGACGCTGGGCGCGGTGTCTGCCGGCCAGATTGCCCGGCCAGAGGCAGACGTGATCCTTCGGAAACTCCGGTTCATCGGCGAGGACATTTACGCTAGCCTGTATAACGATGGCCCAGACCCGCTTTCAGCTAACAAAGTCCAATTGAAGAGCTACTGGGTGAAACCGGGCACAGATGAGCCCCTGACCCCCGTGCAGACCATCACCACTTGGTGGCCGGCTTTTGAAAAAGATATGATGATCAAGGTCAACAGCATCAAGGGGCTGAGGGTGAAAGACCTATCGGATTTTCGCCTCGAGGTCGTGCCGCTGGATTTTGATGACCCCTATGTGAACGATAACTTTTGGC
>JAOZOT010000190.1:3134-6800 GCA_029933115.1 Anaerolineae bacterium
CCAGCCGCCGGCCCAGCCGGGGAAAACAGCGACGCGCTTTGTCAACAACGCCTCGCTCCCCGTCATTTACCTGCTCGTGGACAACGTTGACCGCTGCCCGACTCAGGGCGATGAAATCCCCTATGGCGGCTACCGCGAGGTGGAACTCAAACCGGGCACGTACAAATTCCAGGCCTGGCTGGGTATGTGGAAAGGCGGCAAACGCATCTCATACTACGTCCTGAGCGGTGAGGTCAAGCAGCAGGACGGTGTGCTGGGCACAGTCACTCTGGACAATCCAACCGCCCAACAGTTGCTAACCAGGTTTAGCGGAAGAGGCTGTTGGCGTACTGACCCCTACCTTGATGATCAGGGGAACATGCTACAGGCGGCCTTTTGCTTCAACAGTGACAGCACACTCCAGTTCTACTTATCTCTCGCCCCGTTGTCTGTCAACGCCAGCACGCTGGTGGAGGATGGAACATACAGCCAGATCGGCCGCGACCCCAGCCAATACACCGTGACCTTCCAGGTCATCGGCAAAAAGACGGGCGAAACTTTTAACGGCACGTACTATGAACTCGGAGATCCCAACCTCGGCGTCTATTTCGCGATGGCCAATGGCCCAGGTGGTCAGACTCTGTACTACTGGCCGATAAAGTAGATCACAGCCCTTGCTCCTCGTGGTGGGTGCTTCAGCGCCGCAAAAACGCACTGAAGTGCGCACCACAAACCCAAAGGGTACCACCATCTGCAAAGGAGATCCCATGACCGTTCAACCTGTGAACCGGCGATTGAAGCGCCAGCTTTTCGCTCGAAGCGGATTTGTAACCCGTGTCCTGCTGCTCATTGCGGTGTTGCTCCTGGCCCTGCTCAGCAGCGCCTGTGAGCCGGAGGACATACCAGGACTGGCTCAGGCTCCCAAAGCCACGTTGCCGCCACCGCCAATGCCCTCTGAGGCCGGTCTCCAGGTCTGGATCGAGTATCCACTGGAGGGGCGAACGATGTCACCGGAGGAGACGGTGCCCTTCATCGTCTACGCCTCCGACGCCAAAGGAGTGGCCCAGGTTGAGCTACGGGTCAACGGCGAACCGCTGCCGGCGGTCCAGGTCACGGCTTTGAGCTCCGATGGCAGCAGCCGCCTGGTGCGCCTGGAACAGGAGTGGCAACCGCCAGCAGAAGGAGAGTACATCGTCGAAGCGCGAGCGCGCAACGCCGACGGCAACTACGGCGAGCCGACCTACGTCAAATTCTGCGTCGGCTCCTGCCGGCCCGTGGCTGTCACGCCTTCTCCCATCCCGCAGCCGGTCATCACCCCTTCTCCCGCCCCGGCCGTCACTCCTGCCCCCTCTGCCCAATACGACCTGTATGTCAGGCGCATGGATTTCATGCAGACCAACCCGCCGGTAGGGGAGACGATTCAGCTTTACATCATGATCGCCACCGACACCTACCCCAGCCAGGGGCCGTTCTTCCCGGCTTCGCATTTCCGCTGGCGACAGGGGCCCGGCTTCCCCTGGCAGGAAGAAGCCTGTCCGCCGAACACCCGGTACGCCTCGTGTGAAAAAACGGTCACATTCTCCTACAACCAGCCGGGCAGCTATTACGTCGAAGTCGAAGCCGACAGCCGTGGAGAGGTGACCGAAGCGGACGAGACCAACAACGTCAGTGGCTGGACTCTGACCGTTGGCGCGGCTCACACACCCACGCCCACGCCGACCGGCACTCCGCCGCCACCGACCGACACGCCGACGCCGCTCCCCACCGACACGCCGACACCCACGTTGACACCTTACCCTGAAGCGGTGATCAATTTCTGGGCGGATCTGCTTTACGTCAACGCCGGTGAATGCACCACGCTGCACTGGCAGGTGGAGGGAGTGCAGGAGGTCTATCTGGACGGCAACCCGGTGGCCGGCTATGGCGACCAGCAGGTATGTCTCTGCCAAGCCACAACCTATACCCTGCACGTGGTCAAGCTGGACGGCTCGACCGAGGACCGCCAGGTGTTCATAGATGTCTACGGCAGTTGTGAGACGCCCACCCCACCGCCTCCCCAGGACGAGAGCGGGCCGGACATCAGTTGGGTGGGATTGGCCTGGGAAGACTGCCAGTTCTACGGCCAGGCCACTATCAACGACCCTTCCGGCGTGAACCAGGCCATATTCTGGTACAATATCAACGGAGAAGGGTGGAATAGCGTGTGGATGCAGGACCTCGGTGGCGGCCTCTGGCAGACAGAAGTCCCCATCTCGGCCGACACCGGAACGCCAGGGACAGTACAATACTCTGTGTGGGCCAGCGATACCCTGGGCAACGAGAGCTCGTCAAGTGAAGGCAGCGAAGACTTTATGTGCGGGGGAGCTGAAATGTAGAGGTGTAAATGTAAGGTGCGACGCACTTGTCAGATGCGTCGCACTTGGCCCCACAACTGACCAACCGCTCCCGCTGGATTTGCAATCCAGCCAGAGCGAAGGCAAGTAACTAACACAAATTCTGAAAGGAGATTCACCCATGACTCGCAAAACAGGCTTGATCATCACCATTATCGTTGCTGTGCTGACTTTGTGTTGCTCGTTCTCCTGCTGCGTCTCTGGCATCGGGACATTGGCGGGCGGCGGTACTTATGAGCTAGGTGCCGAAAGCGGTCAACTGCCTTCTTGGATGGGCCTTCCGCTCGTCATCCTGGCCCTGCTGGCCTGGCTCGTCCCTTTGGCGTCCTGGTTCTTCCTGGTGCGGGGCAAGACCGACTGATGTAGAGAGTACATGCGGCATCTATCCCGTCTGTTCACCTTGATCCTGGTCGCATCGGTGCTCCTGGCCTTTATGGAGGTCCGCTGGGAGATCGTCGTGGCCTGCCTGGCCCTCGGTCTGGTCGGCCTCGTCGGGACAGAGTTTCTCCTCCATCGGAGGCAGGTCGGAGCCTATTGTGACGCCATTGAGCGATACGCCGAACGCACCGGTCTTACCTTCCACGGCCGGGAACGTCGGCGAGAAGAGACTCTCTCGACCGTGGCCGTCGCCGGTTTCCTCGTCCTCTTCCTCGCCGGGGTCGCGCTGACGATCCTTTCCAATAACTGTCTTTTCGTCCTGGCCGCCTTCATCCTGATTTTCGTCTTGGCGATCCTCATGGGCCTGCGCCAGATCCAAGACAGGAGAGAAGCCTGGCACGAATTTGCGACGCGGCACAACTGGGTGTACAACGGTGGTCCACGTCTCCAGGGTCTGTATCGGGAGCGGCAGGCGACTGTCGAGGCCTTTACCAGAAGGCAGTTCTCACCTTCTTCTCACCTCGGCAGAGTCCACAGCGGCGGCACGTGGACCAGCACCCCTTACACGCGGCTCACCGTCGCGGTGGACAACCCGTCCGCTTTGGCGCTCTCTATGCGGGGGGCAGACATCAGAAAAAGCCGTCCCAAAGACCTGGCCCGCGAACTGTTCGAGTTGGCGGACCTGCGCCCCAGGCTCGAGGCCGTCGCGCCGGCGGAGATAGAACTGCGCGGCTCCCAGCTTTACTTGGAGCGACGCGGTGAGGTGCGCGACGCCACCGAACTTCAATTCCTTCTGGACTTGCTGTGCGACCTGGCGACGGCCATCGAGATGAAAGTTGAGACTCGGTAGATCCAATTTTGCAACCTGTGCAGCTAGGTCCGCTCTTGGTCACAAGCCGCCCAGAGCTTAATGAAG
>JAOZOT010000191.1 GCA_029933115.1 Anaerolineae bacterium
GGTCGTTAGCGACTCAAGTCGCCACTACGAGCATTTTTCAGACACGCTGTCAGACAGTTTGCGAGGAGCCTTCCAAGGCCGGCGAATTTGAGGGGGAGTTACTCGGCGAACAGGTCTTTGGCTTTGAACATGAGCACCAAGGCCCCTTTATCCGAACGGGAGCGATGCATCTGGTTGGCTTTGGCCACCAGCGCCTCGTTTTGGCGCAGGAGCACGCTCCGCCCATCGGGGTAATCAATGTAAATCTCTCCCTCCAATACCAGGTAAAGCTCATCCTTGGTATGTTGATGGAAGACGTATGCTCCTTTGAAACGGCTGAGATAGGCGCAATAGTCGTCCACCTGTCCCAGTACAACATGGGTGAAAGGTTGAGTCAGCTCAGCAGCAGCCTGGGCGATGCTTGTCTTTTCGGGCATCACGACCTCCTTCAAGGGAAGCGGCGGGGGTCTTTTCTTGGCCGGGACTCTGGGCCGCACAGCGAGTTGTGCGACCCTCGGTGGGCCTCTTGTTCATTATACGCTATCTGCCTCTCCAGGTCAAGGTTGAGGTCAGATGGGGTATGTCCCCAGAGTGCCGGAGAGTGGACATAAAAGCAGAAAAACGGCCACAAACTAATTGTCAGGGTTTTTGGAATGTGTTATAATGTCAGTTAAGGAGGTACATGCCTGGAACTTTCGTTTCGGCCCTGACCCCGCTAATCGCGCCGATGTCACCTCCGGTGATCTGATGGACACCATCGTTAAATACTGGGGACGCAACACCATACGACCCTCAAAAAGTGAGTAGGAGAAGAGCAGTGTTCAAGCAAATTCTGAATCTGTTGAAGGGGGGAAGACAGTCCGCCGTGGCGCCCGTGGCCGCCGGGCCTTTCTACAGCGGCTGGGCTATGGAAGCTTACCCTGAGATGAGCGCCTCGGAGATGCGGGCCATCGTCCGCCGCCAGAAAGAAGAAGGCTGCAACGTGGTCTGGATCGGCCACAACAACCCAGGAGTGGTAGATCAGCACAAGGTCGAGCCGGGGCTGTCTTACGCCGTCTATCGGGCCTATGCCGATAGCACTCATCCCCGCCACAGCCAGGCACAAGCTATGGTGGAGGCCCAGCACCGCCTGTTGACGGCCTGCCGGGCAGAAGGTATGCCGGTCGTCTTCCCTGTGGGTTACCAGATTCAGATGGGAGAGAGCTGGGAGCAGGCTCACCCCGGCGACCTGACTACCGATTACAACGGCCGGCCGCTGAACATCGGTGGCCACAACGCCTCCTTCTTTTCAACAGCCTACCAGACTGACATCCGCACCTACTATCGTTGGGCTTACCAGCAGTTTGTGCTCCCCTATCGAGACATCATTATGATGGTGAACCTGTCGGACGAGCCGCAAGGGGGCGACTACTCGATCCACGCCGATGAAGTTTTCCGCCAACGATATGGTTATGGCATGAGAGAAGTCGGTGCCGACCGGGAGCGGTTGCAAGCTCTGGGAGCCTTCCAGGCACGCTACATTGTGGAGTACGCCATCTGGAGTGCCAACCTCTGGCAGGTCATCGCCCCCGGCGTGCGGACCACCATGTCCTTCTGTGGTCATCTGGCGCGCTATGCCCACTTTCTGCCCGAGATCGAGCCTCTCTTCAGAGGCACCCCGGCCAACTTTACCGTGACGTTCGACGCCTATCCCCGAGATGGCTCTTACACCGATCCTGTCACCGACAGCGACATCACCGGCCTGTTCATCCTGGCCCGCGCCCTGGGGCGATACTCGGCCCGCTACAATCGCCCCCTGTGGCTGTGGTCCACGGCCAACAGTTGGGGGCTGGGACAGGCCAGCCGTGACAAGGCCGACATCGCCGACGCTGCGGCCAATGCTCTCTACCTAGCTCAACTGATAGCCCAGGCCGGAGGACATCTGGAGGGCATCGTTTTCTGGAACTATAACGTCAAGCAGCAGGGGCTTTACAACGATACCAACCCCATCGTCTACGATCCTGATGAAATGTTTCACCGGGTCTCAGGGGCGGGCTTGTGGGCGCGGGCAGCTATGGCCGGTGACTCAGAGCCGGTGCGGGTGTTGATCTTTGCTCCGGCCGCTCACACTTACGAGGTCATCGGCAGCACCAAAACCTGGCTCCACGTCTTCTCCAACTATCGCTTCTGGGACCTGAACGCTTTGGCGCGGAACAACGTCAACTGCGACCTCACCCTGCGCCTGACGGCCGACAAGCTGGAAGGGATGGCCACTGTGTTGCTCCTGGCCTATAGCCCCCGTCACCTTGACGACGATGAGTTGTCTCTGTTGCGGACCTTCTTAGCCGGTGGCGGCACGGTTGTGGCCAAGCGGTCCGTGGCCGACCGGTTGGTGTCGGCTCTATCCAGCCCTCAGACCACTGCCCTGACCCCTTATCTGACCCGGATCACCTCTGCGAGCGGCGGCGTTCTGTACTCCTCGGACCACGATGTGGAGCGCATCTTTTCTGATACCTACCGTGGAGAACTGGGTGGCTTCTGGCAGGAGGTGCTGGGGCTCAACAGGCTGCACGAAGGTTACGTCGTCGCCGGCAAGGATCACGTTCTGCTTTACAATATCGCCGGCCGGCCGGTGGCCTTTGACGTGGATGTCCCTTTTGCCTACCGGGGGAGCAGGTATCACCGCAACGGAAGTCCGGCCGCCGAACTGAGAGGTACCGGCGCCCTGCGTGCTATCCTGGAACATCACGAATACGCCTGGCTGGAGCGGGCGGAGGAGCCACCTCGTCAGAGCTTCCGGGGCGAATATTATGACAACGTTTCCCTCAGTGGGGCGCCGGCTTTTGTCCGCGACGAGCCGTGGGTAGACTTTGACTGGGGGGAAGGCTCACCGGGTGCCGGCCTGGGGGTGGACTTGTTCTCGGTGCGCTGGGTGGGACGATGGACTTTTGCTCAGGCGGGGCGATACCGCTTCCACACCTTGACTGATGACGGGGTGCGACTGTGGGTGGACGACCAACTGGTTATTGACGATTGGCACGACCACCCGGCCACAGAGCGCACAGGAGACGTCTTTCTGAGCGCCGGAGAGCACGAGATTCGGATGGAGTACTACGAGAACCGGGGCTTTGCTGTGGCCGGGCTGTGGTGGGAACTGAAGCCGCAGGTGGAGGGCTTCCGAGGGGAGTACTTTGATAATCCTCACCTGGCCGGGACTCCGGTCTTTGTCCGTGACGACGCAGCTATTGACTTTGATTGGGGCGAAGGGTCACCGGGCGCCGGTCTGGTTGCGGACCGTTTCTCGGTCCGCTGGACAGGCCGGCAGTTGTTCGAGGCCGGGACCTACCGCTTTCACACTCTGACCGACGATGGAGTACGACTGTGGGTGGACGGCCGGTTGCTCATAGATGACTGGCACGACCATCCAGCCCTGGAGCGCACCGCCGACGTGGCCCTGACGGCCGGTGAGCATGACATCAAGATGGAATATTATGAAAACGGCGGTTTCGCTGTGGCCAAGCTGTGGTGGGAGCTGGAACCCCAGGTCGAGGGCTTTTACGGGGAGTATTTCAACAATGCCGACTTGAGGGGTACACCGGCTTTCACCCGTGAGGAGACGGTCATTGACTTTGACTGGGGCCTTGGCTCGCCCGGCGTTAGCCTGGGGGTGGATCACTTCTCAGTCCGGTGGACGGGTGAGCTGACCTTTGCGGCCGACACCTACCGCTTTTTCACCCTGGCTGATGACGGGGTGCGGCTGTGGGTGGACGGCCAATTGCTCATAGATGACTGGAGCGATCACCCGGCCACCTACCGCAGTGCCGAGGTCACCCTGAGCGCGGGCCGGCACGAGATCAAAATGGAGTATTACGAGAAAACCGGCCTGGCCCTGGCCAAGCTGTGGTGGGTCCCTCGGGATAAGGTCGAGACTTTCCGCGGAGAATATTTCAACAATCCCACCCTGAGCGGCCCACCGGCTCTGGTGCGTGACGATGAGGTCATTGATTTCGACTGGGGGGCGGGTTCGCCGGCGCCGGAGATAAGCAGCGATCGATTTTCGGTGCGCTGGACAGGGAAGCGGACCTTTGAGGCGGGCACCTATCGTTTCCACGCTCTGACCGACGACGGGGTGCGGGTGTGGGTGGACGGGCGGTTGCTCATTGACCGGTGGCACGACCACCCGCCGAGCCATTACCAGGCCGAGGTGACCCTCAGCGCCGGGCAGCACGACATCAAGGTCGAGTATTACGAGAGGGGCGGGGGGGCTGTAGCCAAGTTCTGGTGGGGCCGAGTCGCATGATCTTCAACGCTGCCAGTCTTTGAGCGCTCGCTCCATCTCGCGGCCGGCCTCGCGTTTGGCGATAGCTCGTCGTTTGTCGTAGAGCTTTTTGCCCCGCACCAGGGCAATTTCTACTTTGGCCCGGTTGTTCCTGAGATAGAGGCGCAGGGGCACGATGGTGTAGCCTTTCTCCTGAGCTTTACCCTGCAGGCGGTTGATCTCGCGGCGGTGCATGAGCAGTTTGCGGTCTCGCCTGGGCTCATGATTCTGGCGGCTGGCCTGCTTATAAGGGGCAATGTGGGTGTTCAGCAGCCAGAGTTCACCGTTTCTGACCTGGACGTAACTGTCGCGCAGGTTGACGCGCCCTGCTCTGATGGACTTTATCTCGCTGCCGGTCAGGACTATGCCTGCCTCGTGGGTTTCTTCGATGAAGTAATCGTGGTAGGCTTTGCGGTTGGTAGCGATGGTCCTTTCGCTTTTCATGGCTTGACCGCCTTGGGCAGGGATGAGAGGCGGGAAGATCTTCGCTCGTAGTAACGACTTCGGTCGTTTTTAGCCGCAGAGCACCGGTCGTTAGTGGCTCAAGTCGCCACTACGAGCATTGGGCGGCGCTCGTAGTAACGACTTCGGTCGTTTTTAGCCGCAGAGCACCGGTCGCTAGCGGCTCAAGTCGCCACTACGAGCATTTTTCAGACACGCTGTTAAGCGCGCTTACTTCCCGGTTAAAAGATACTCCACCGCCCTTTCCAACTGAGGATCGCGGCCCGCTTCCAGGTCTTCTTGGGTCATCTCTACCTCGATGTCGGGAATGATGCCGACGCCCTGAATCTCGCGGCCTTTGGGGGTGAACCAGCGGGCAATGGTGATCCTGAGCTCAGAGCCGTCGCTCAGGGTGTGGGGCAGTTGAACCGAGCCCTTGCCAAAAGTGCGCTCGCCGATGAGAATGCCGCGACCGCTGTCCTGGATGGCTCCGGCCACGATCTCCGAAGCGCTGGCCGAGCCTACGTTGACCAGGACGACCAACGGCACCTCGGTAGCCAAACCACCGCCCTCAACCGGGTACTTTTTCTCAAGCCCACCTTTCCCCCTCTCGGTGAGCACCAGCCCCTCGTCGAGAAATTGACCGGCCACCTCTACCGATGTCTGTAGATAGCCCCCCGGATTGCTCCGTAGGTCCAGTATCAGGCCCTTGGGATTCTGGGCCATCAACCCCCGAAGGGCCTCCTTGAGTTCTTGAGTGGCCTTGGCGTTGAACTCGATCAGCTTGACGTAAGCAATGCCATCCTCCAACATGCGCGACTCGACGACTTCAAGCTCGATCCGCTCCCGCACAATCGTCACTTCAAAAGGCTCCCGCACACCTTTGCGCAGGATGGTCAGGCGCACGGTGGTCCCCGCCGGTCCCCGGATCAGGCTGACGGCCTCGGTGAGGGTCATATTCTGGATAGGGGTATCGTCAACTTTGATCACCAAGTCACCCCGCTGGAGGCCGGCCCGGGCGGCCGGCCGTCCTGGAAGGGGCTCGACGATGACCAATCGCCCGTTGGGGAGCATGTTCACTATGGCGCCAATGCCTTCAAAGCTGCCGGTGATGTCTTCTCGCATGATGGCCGCGTGCTTGGGGTCGGTGAAGGTGGTGTCATGATCGCCGAGGGCCATCAACATTCCGCGGATGGCTCCATAGGTCACCTCTTGCATGGTAGGCAACTCGCCGTAGAACTCGTTCTCGATGAGATGCCAGGCTTCCCAGAAGACGGCGAACTCTGGGGGTTCCTCACCGACAGCAGGGGCTGAGCGGGCCGGGGCCAGAGTGAACCCGGCCCCAAAACCGCTCAGGAAAGCTACACTGACGATGATGATAGCCAATACCATCATGGCCAAGACTTTGCACAAACCTTGCACTACTCTCACTGTGGAATCCATCTGAACACCTCGCTAATTATCTTTTGAGAAGGGTGCATGGGTAGCTCTGCGTTGAATCCGTGGTTGGGCAGGCACCCCATCTTTGTTTGATTCTGACCTCTCCCTCTCACACTGCTGGAACAGGCAGTGTGGACAGCTTCCGCTTCGCTTCTGAATAGGTATACACGATCATTTCGCCACCTCTATCACGTCCTTTAGGTGGATGTACTCTCTTCCCGCTTCTTTGATCGCCCTGACCGTCCTTCCCTCCCTCGCACAATCAATCGTCCGCAGAGGGCAGACAAACCCTGTGATGATTGCGCCTGAGATTCTGTTGACCCATTGCAATCGGCGAGGGTTGGACTTTTCTCGAAATACGCCGACACCACCGCATCGGCACCGGGCCGGCTAACGGTCGGGTTCAGCCGCATGCGGAGCGAGCGAAGCGGAGGCAGCTAGAAGTGCTTGTTAGCCCGCGCCTTCCTTTGGCGCAACTGGAAACGCCTCCTCCAATATCGCAGCTCTGTAATCAAGGTTAACTGCCGCTTCATAAACTACTGGCTGGTGATATTTACGGTAGGGAGAACTTTTGGCACGGGCTACCTCACGTAGCGCAGCACTTAGCCAGCCATCCTTGATTTCAGGTGATTCTAAG
>JAOZOT010000709.1 GCA_029933115.1 Anaerolineae bacterium
TTCAGACACGCTCTGAAATGATGACCGTTCACCAACCGGCTAACTTGACATTCTTTCCAAAAAGACGATAATTTGGAAACAGCCAAGACAGGAGGACAATACTTCTATGGACGAGGTTTCCTCACCCAAGGCCAACGCCGGAAATGGACCCATTTTGTCCCTGACCGGCGCTGGCCAACGACAAGTGTACCTTGACCAAGGGTGGGGCTTGGGCCGGATCGGAGGAACGCTCCCGCATCGTTTGAAGTGATCGGTCGCACTGCTCCGTGAAATGCCCCTTGAATGCCGCCACCTTGGTCAGGCACCGTTGATCAAAAATCAAAATCAAGGAGGCTATCATGGAGCAGCAGTTCGTGGACCGGATGCTGGCGCTGGTGCGCGCCCGCCTGGAAGCTGACGATTTAAAGGGCGCCATTGCTCTTATCGAGGCCCTGCGTCCCCCTGACCAAGCCGATGTCTTCGGCGACTTGCAACCGAAACAGCAGGAGGTCCTCTTATCCCGTCTGCAGGTGAGCGACGCGGCCGATATCCTGGAGGAATTAGAAGACGAGGACGCAGCCGAGTTGGCCGGCCGCCTGGAGATGGATGCTCTGGCTACCATCTTGGATGAGATGGAGCCCGACGAGGCGGCCGACCTGCTGGGCGACCTGCCCCCAGAGCAGGCCAGAATTGCTTTGGAGGGCATGGCCGAAGCGGACGAAGTCCGCCCTCTGCTGAAACACCCCGACGAGAGCGCCGGCGGGTTGATGACGCCGGAGTTGGTTACCCTGCGGCGATGGATGACAGCCGAAGAAGCCATCGCTCACATCCGCAGCCTGGCTCCAGATTCCGAGACTGTCTATTACGTCTTTGTCATTGACGACGATGAACGATTGTGCGGCGTGGTCAGCCTGCGGCAGTTGATTGTAGCCGATCCCACCGCCCGTATCGAAGAGATCATGGACCCGGAAGTGATCCGGGTACACGTAGACACCGACCAGGAAGAATGTGCCCGCTTGATGGCCCGCTATGACCTGCTGGCTTTGCCGGTGGTGGACGACGATGATCATCTGGTGGGCCTTATCACAGTGGATGACCTGGTGGATGTCCTGGAGGACGAAGCTACGGAAGACATCCAACGCCTGGGCGGTGCTGAACCGTTAGACAGACCTTATCTGAGCACCGGCGTGCTCACCGTTGCCTGGAAGCGAATAAGGTGGTTATTGCTCCTCTTCGTGACCGAGACCTTGACCGGCACTGTCTTGCGCCATTTCAAGCACGAACTGGATACAATAGTAGCCCTGGCTTTTTTCGTACCGCTTCTCATTGGCACCGGCGGAAACGCCGGCTCTCAGACCACCAGCACCATCATCCGCGCCCTGGCCCTGCGCGAAGTGGACTTTCGAGATTTCTTCAGAGTGGTGTGGCACGAGATCAGAGCAGGCGTGCTATTGGGGGTGGTCATGGGGGCTATCGCTTTCGGGCGTGCCTTGACCTGGGGAACCGGAACCACTATGGCCTTGGCCGTCTCTCTCAGCATCCTGGTTATCGTCGTCTGGGCCAACGGCGTGGGCTCGGTACTGCCTTTGCTGGCCGCCAAGCTGCGCATTGACCCGACCGTGATCTCTGGCCCCTTCATGAGCACCCTGGTGGATGCCACAGGTCTGTTCATCTACTTCACCATCGCCAAACTCGTCCTGAGGATATAATAGAGGTAAGTCCGCACGTAAACGTGGGCAAGTGATCG
>JAOZOT010000192.1 GCA_029933115.1 Anaerolineae bacterium
CGGACGTCAGGTCTCAATCACAGATTCTGTTCACAGTGAGTGTTTCGGCGTCTAGAGAAAATAAGCTTTTTATGCTCATGAAAACGGTCACAAAGCTCAGACATCGGCTACTACGGGGGGAGCGGGAGTGGGGGATGCTGGTCACTCTGCTCTCAACCATCTGCTTCGGATTAGCCCCGATTTTCGGCAAGCTGGCCTATCGGGCGGCGGTGACACCCTTCACTCTCGCCGCGCTGCGCACTGTCATCGCCGCCGCTTTGCTGTGGGCTTTTTACCTTGTATTCTGGCCTCAGACTATTCCGATTCATTGGCAGAATCTACTGGGCTGTGTGGGGATGGGGATAACCAATGGGGTGGGGTCTCTGCTTTACTACACCGGTCTGGCCCGGCTGGATGCTTCGCTGGCTCAATTGCTTTGGACTTTTTATCCCATTTGGGTTTTTGTTTTTCTCAGTGCGGCAGGCCACCCCATCTCTCGTCTGGCTCTGCTGCGCCTGACCTTGGCTCTGGTCGGCGTCTATCTTCTGACCTACGCAGATGCCAGGCCCACAGATTGGTTGGGGATCATGTTGATACTCAGTGCCAGTGCTTGCTATGGCTGGCATCTGGTGCTGGGACAATGGACGTTGGCCGACCTCGACTCACGCACTGTGACCCTCTATACGTTGAGTGCTATGGCTGTGGTGGTTGCTATCGCCCGCCTGGCGGCAGGGACGCCGTGGACGCCTATATCACGGCAAGGCTGGAAGGCTATTCTGCTGCTGGCTTTGATTCCCACTGCCCTGGCCAGGCTGTTGATCTTCACCGGGCTGCGCCAACTGGGTGGCGCCCAGACGTCGTTGCTGGGGGTGGCAGAGTTGCTGGTGACGCTGCTGCTGGCCTACCTGTTGCTGGGTGAGAGGCTCTCCCTCTGGCAGTGGATCGGCGGGGGATTGCTGGTGGCCAGTGTGTTGCTCATCGGCCGCGAGAGTAGCCTGGGGGTGAGTTGGGAGGAATTATTGCGCGATGGCCGCTGGCGCAAGTTGAAGTAGAGGGCGCCGTGCTCACTCCAGCACACTGACGATGTCTTCCAAAAGATCATCGCTCAGGAACGAGCCTTTTTGCAGCAGAAGGTGCACGTGACCACCGAGCCGCTTGCGCTCGTGGGATGTAAGAGTTCTGGCCGTGACTACAATGACCGGTATATCCTGCAATCGTTCATCGGCTTTCAGGGCTTCCAGCACCTCGAATCCATCCATCTTGGGCATCATCAGGTCCAGCAGAATCAAATCGGGAGGCGTCTGGCGCACCATCTCCAGCCCCGACTGCCCATCGTAAGCCTCGTCAATTTGATATTCACCGTGGGCCTGCAACACACGGCGCAGCAGCCGCACGGCCTCTGGGTTGTCCTCAAGGATGGCAATGCGTTGTACTCGCCGGTCCAGACGTTCCAGCGAGGCCAGTAAGCCTTCTTCCCGAGGTAGCGGTGCAGCCTCGGCCTCGGCCGCTACCTCCACGCTGCGTGCCCAGTCGTCACCTAGCAGGAATTTTTCCACAGGGAAGGTGTGACCAGAGCAGTTCACCACTACCACATCGTCTGGCTTCACTATACCCTGCGACACCATTTTAAACAGCGCGGCAAAGGCCACGGCCGCGGCGGGCTCCATGGAGATACCGTCCATCTTGGCCATGACGTGCATGGCACGGAAAGCCTCCTCGTCACTGACCATTTCAAAGGTGCCACCGTTTTCCAGGATAACACGGCGCAGGAAGGGGTAGGCCGGTCCTGGCCGGCCGGTAGCTATCGTGGTAATCAGGGTCTGCGGGCTGAGTACCGGTTCTGCTTCTTCCAGACCGGCGCGGAAAGCGTGTACCATTGGGGCGCAGCCTTCCACCTGGACGCAAGCCAGCTTGGGTTTATGAGCCACCAGGCCCATGAGTTGCAACTCCTCGAAGCCTTTCCAGACGCCGACCGGTCCCATGCCACCACTGACGGATTGGATGTACCAGTCTGGGGCGCGCCAGGGGACATCCTGGTCTTCCGGTCCCAGCAGTTGGCCAAGCTGCTCGGCTATCTCAAAGGCCAGTGTTTTCATACTTTCTTTGACGGCAATGCTTCTAATCCCACGGTCGTAGTGGAGGCCCTTGTGCCGGGCGAATTCGGCCGCTACTTGTTTAGTTTGGTCATAAGTGCCGGTGACTTTGACTACTTCGCTGCCATAAAGGGCCACTTCCCGCATCTTCTCGGCCGGCACAGCACTGGTCAAAAAGGCCCACAGTTTGATGCCGGCGTGGGCAGAATAGGCCGAATAAGAGATGGCCACGTTGCCTGTGGAAGCCAGCACCGCCTCGGTGATGCCGTTCTCTTTCATGGCAGAGATAGCCAGGGAGGCTTGGCGGTCCTTGAAAGACCCGGTGGGGCCTTGCCGCTCATCTTTGACGTAAATGTGAGGCCGCCCCAGCATCATACCCAGATTGGTGGTCGGGTAGAGCGGGGTACCTCCCTCGCCCATAGTTATGAGATTGGCGTCGTCGCGCAGAGGCAGCAACTCGCGGTAGCGCCACATGGTGAAAGGCCGCTTGCTCAGTTCGGCGTCCCATTTCAGGCGCGCCGCTTCGTAATCGTAGCGGGCGTCCAGCCACTCTCCTCCACATTCCGGGCAGGCTGGCCGGGGCTTTTGATAGGGTTCGCGCCAGCCACAACGCACACACTCGATGAAAAACTTTTGCATATCTGCCTTCTCCAGGAAAAAGATCAAAGGTCAAGCTGACGGCTGACCGTAGGTAGGTCAGCCGTCAGCCCTCTCTCCTCTCGCCATTCGATTTTGAGAGCAGTAGATTATCTACTCGTAAACCTCGACTGCTCGGTCCACTACTGACTGGGGCACGGTGATGCCCATCTTCTCTGCGGCTTTCAGGTTGACGTACACATCAAACTCGATGGGCTTCACGGGCGTGATCGTCCCAGGATCTTCTCCTGACAGGATCCTGGCTGCTATTTCGCCTGTCATGTAGCCATCTACGAAGGGATCGCTGGCCAGGGACGCAACTGCTCCCCGTTTGACCGAGTCAGGGTCCATTGGAAACACCGGTATCTTGTTGGCCTCACCGACTTTTATCACTTCCTCTATGACGGAAACCACGGTGTTATCCTGGGGGATAACGATGATGTCCACCTTACCCACAAGAGATTCGGCTGCCGCCCTCACTTCATCGCCGGAGGCTACCGTCGCCTCTTCCACTTTGTACCCCTTTCGTTCGGCGATCTCTTTGCTTTTCCCTACCTCTACTACCGAATTCGTCTCCGCCGGGTTGTAGATGATGCCTACTCTCTTTATGTCCGGTACGATTTCGGCGTACAGGTCAAAGAGGTCTCTCACCGGCGTAGGGCCACACTCACCGGTCACGTTTGTGCCCGAGGGCTTCTCTACGCTTTCTACCAGGCCCGCCGACACCGGGTCTGAGATTCCAAAGAACAGAATGGGAATATCCGTGTCTTTGGCCGCCTCCACCACAGCTTGTGCACAGGGTGTGGTGTGACCGATGATCAAATCCACCTTCTCAGCCACGAACTTTTCGGCGATGCTTTGCGCGTTGGACATCTCTCCCTGAGCGTTCTGGATTTCGAAGACCAGATTCTCGCCTTCCACAAACCCGGCGTCCTTCAGCGCGGCCAGAATCCCCTCCATGCCCCGCTGCAAAGACGGGTGCTCCACAATCACCGAATATCCGACCTTGTACACCTTGGAGGGTGTAGTAGGTGTGGGTATCTTGATGGGGGTGGGAACCTCGGTTGGAGTTTCAGTGGGGGGTACGGCAGTCGGAGTGGGGATGGGAGTGGGCCCACAACTGGCCACCAGCGCACTGATAACTAACACCATGATCGCTAAGCCTGACAACCTTTTCATTGTAATTGCCCTCCTTGTTGCTTTGCAGGTCTGCTATGATCTGTCAAACAAGTTGCCGTTCCTCTAAACGCTCCAGAGATTGGAGCAAATCTTCTTCCAGAATTGGCTTGATCAGGTAATCGGCCGCACCCATACTGAGGGCGCGTGCTTCCCCGTCACTGATGATGGTGCAGACAATGAGTGGAATCTGGCGCGTTTCTCGCGAGCTCTTCAGTTCTTCGAGCACCTGCCAGCCGTCTTTGTCCGGCAGCATCAGGTCTAAAATGATAGCATAGGGCGCTAGCTCTCGGGCCCAGCGTATTACCTCTTTTCCTTCGTTCAGCCCCACAATTTGATAGCCGTGCTTTTCCAGGTACCGTTTGTAAAGAGTGATGGCCCCTTTGTCGTCTTCCACTGCCAGGATAAGCTTGTGGTCGGGGGAGATGCTCAGGTCTGCCAGGGCCTCTGGCTCCTCAGCCCGTTCAGCCTCAGGGCCGGCGATAGGCAGGGTGAAGGTGAAAGTAGAACCGACACCTGGCTCACTTTCCACCCAAATGCGGCCGCCATGCAGTTCTACCAGGTGACGACTGATAGCCAGCCCCAGGCCAGCACCTCCGGTGCGGCGGGTAGGTGAAGCATCCACCTGGCTGAATTCCTGGAAGAGGATGGCCTGAGCTTCGACAGGGATGCCGATGCCGGTATCACTGACGCTGATGACGACGTTCTCTTCGTCGGCGTGGGCCCGCAGGGTGATCTGTCCCTTTTCGGTGAACTTGGCAGCGTTGGAGAGCAGGTTGAGGATCACCTGACGCACCCGTGTGCCATCGGCTCGGATAATGGGTAGCTCGGAATCCACCTCCTGTTTGAGCTCGATGGGCTTGTCCTTCACCAACGCTACCGCGGTGGACATGACTCCCTGAATGATGTGCTGTAGATCCACAGGCTCAAAGATCAATTCCATCTTGCCGGCTTCAATTCTGGAGATGTCCAGGAGGTCATTGATCAGCCCCAGCAGGTGCTGGCCATTGTTGTAAATGGAGGTAAGGTCGGCTCTCTGTTGCTCAGTGATGGGGCCATCTATACCCTTCAAGATCACGCGGGAGAAGCCAATGATGGTGTTCAAAGGGGTCCGCAGTTCGTGGGACATATTGGCCAGGAACTGGGTCTTGAGTCGGTCCATTTCCTTCAACTGCTCGGCTGTCCTCTGAAGTTCTGCATAAGCCCGCGCATTCTCGATAGCCAAGGCCACCTGGTCGGCCACGGCTTCCACCAGGGCAATGTCGTCGTGTGACCACCGGCGAGGCTGCTCGGTCTCGAAAAAGTCCAACGCGCCGATCACCTGACCACGCAGCTTGAGGGGCACGGCCAGAGCTGATTGCGCAGGAGCGGTCTGGAGGGCTGCCCCTTGAGCACCTCCCTGCTCAGGGTGTATCTGTTGCAAGGAGAGGCCAACCGCGTCCATGCTTTCCTGGAGCGCAGCGGCCATCTCGGATAGAGCGACCGTTTCCCCTCGTTGCGCGGCCAACGCGATCTCCGGCATCCAGACGTCACCGGCGGGCTTTACCGTGCCACGCTCGTACAAGTATCCGGCTTTCGCCCGGGCTTCCTCGTCGGCCAGATATTCCTGCCACTCCTGACGCAGGTAGCGCCGGTGCATACGGGAGATCTCTTCCAGGCTTTCTTCGGTGCGCCGGAAGAGCCGCGCGTTCTCAATAGCGTTGGCCAACTGATCGGCCATGGTCTGCAAGGCGGCGATGTCCTCGTCGGAGAAAGCAGCGGACCGGGCGCTCTGAATGCTCATAGCTCCAATGACCTGCCCCCGGCTGATGAGCGGCAAGGCCAGCTCCGAACGCGTTTCCGGCAACAGGGGGTTATCGAAGCGCACTGCCTCCTCGCCCACATCCAAAGCAATACGGGCCTTGGCGTTGGTGATACACCAACTCACCATTGATGTGCCGCCAACTTCCAGCTTGTGACCCATTTCCAGCATCTGGCGGCCTGCTTCTCCGGTGCCGGCTTGCAAAACGGCGTACTCTCCGCTCTCATCGAGGAGGAAAAGGCCAACATAGTAAAGGTCGAAGCGATCACGAATCAGGTTCACAACCTTAGGCAAGAGCTCCTCCGGGTCCAGGATACTCGACGCAGCGCGAGAGACCTCGGCTGCCGTTTCCAGTTGCAATGCGTAGTGGCTTATCACCCTCTGGAGGGCTTTCCGAATCTGCTCTTGCTCCCTCAGAACGATGGACTCTCGGCCGGCCATGAATCCTTCCAAGAGAGCGTCTGCGTAGGTATCCGCCGCCTGAAGCGCTTCATCTGCCAGATAATCCCGACAGAATTGTCTAAGGGTTGTCCCCAGGCGTAGAATGGCTTGCTCTCCCAGGCCCTCTTCGGCCCGTTTCGCCCCCTGCTCTCGGACCTTGCGGGTGTCGCCGGTTTTCAAAAAGTCCAAGAAGGCATCGGCCTCGCTTCTGGCAATCTGGGGCAGACGGCGCGGAGGCAGATGGAAGCGATTGGAGAAGATCGTAGCGTCCAGGGCCTCCCGCAGCCAGCTTATCAGTTCGTCGCGCCGGGTAGCCAATTGCTCTCTGGCTTCTATCAGGCTGATTCGATGCTCGGATTCGACTCGCTCTATCTGCTGTGCCTCCAGGACCATTTCGTTTTTCTCCTGTCCAAAGTTATAACCTGCTCGTCTATCGCACTCACTTGATGAATGTCAGGACCAGTTGGGCGGTGAAAAGGGCGGCGAGCAGCCCGGCGAAGAACCTGATCCAAAAGTCGCTTCGGGCCAATCGCTTCTCAAACTGGTCGAAGCGGCTCTCGAGCTTCTGGAAGCGGGCTTCACTCACCTTCTCCAAATTGGCCAGGGCTCCCCTGAACTCTGCCCGCAGGGCCTCCTGGCCCTCTTTCATCTCTGC
>JAOZOT010000193.1 GCA_029933115.1 Anaerolineae bacterium
CGACCGATGAAAAAGCAGCGCGTTTTCGAGAAGATA
Organism: Anaerolineae bacterium; assembly: GCA_029933115.1. Classification (GTDB taxonomy): domain Bacteria; phylum Chloroflexota; class Anaerolineae; order E26-bin7; family E26-bin7; genus E26-bin7. The sequence goes on from JAOZOT010000193.1 coordinate 37, forward strand.
CTGCAAGAGATGAACTATGCCGGGGATTTCAAAGCGGCGGTGTTGTCCACCACAGAGGGGTTGCCTCTGGCCTCGAGCCCGGCCGACTACGAGGATGAAATGGCAGCCGCCATCGTCGCCCTGCTCAACAAGGCAGCCAGGCAGGCCCACCGCCAGTTGAACCTGGCCCAGGTGGACGAACTTTCGCTGGTGGGCGATGACCGCACCCGTCTCGCCTGCCGCTACTTCAGCGCGGGTGGACAAGAGATGGTGCTGGCCGTGCTGGCCCCACCCGACCACAGCTACCGCCGCTTGACCAACCAAGCCATCCGAGAGATCAAACAGTGCTGGATGAGTTGAGCAACAGTGACGGGAGAGCAGAAATGGTAGGAGAGAGAATCCTGGTGGTGGACGACGACGTCAACGTCGCCAAGATGTGCATCAAGGCCCTGCGAGGGGCCGGCTTTGAAGCAGAAAGAGCCTCCGACGGAACAGAGGCCATCGCCTGCTGTCAAAAAGAGACCTTTGACCTGCTTCTCATTGACCTCAAGATGCCCGGCCTCGGCGGCCTGGAGGTGCTGCGCACCATCAAAGAGCTAGACCCCGACATCGCCGCCATCATCATCACCGCCTACGGCACTCTGGAGAGTGCGGTAGAAGCCATGCGCCTGGGAGCCCAGGAGTACCTGAACAAGCCCTTCGACGGCGACCAGTTGGTGACCGCCGTACAACAGGTCCTGGCCAAGAAGCTTCAGGCCGACGGGGTGGTGAGGGGCAACCTGCGGGAGATGAGCCTGACCAGCATCGTCTCCATCAACTGCAACGAGCGCAACCAGGCCCGGCTGCGCATCAGGCACAGAGGGACAGAAGCCGCCCTCTTCTTTGAAGACGGCCAGATTGTGCACATGGTTCTTGATTCTCAAGAAGGAGAGGACGTGATCTACAGACTCCTATCCTGGGAGGAGGGTGCCTTTGAACTCAAGAGAGGCGTCCCTCCCCCAAAGCGCACCGTCACCGCCGACTGGTCCGGTCTCATCCTGGAGGGCCTGCACCGCATTGACGAGAGCGCGGCCGACCGGACAAGAGGCGAAGCCGAAGGCCGGGTTGGGCGGCCAATCCTGGCTCTCAGCGGCGAGATTTTTGAGCACATCAGCCATCGCCTGGACCGGCTGCTCGCTGAAGTAGAAGGGCGCTGCGTCCTGATGGCCGATCGCGGCGGCCGCCTGGTCCATTGGCAGGGTCGGATAGATAAAAGCCAGGCCATTTCTCTGGCGGCTCTGGTAGCCGGCAGCTTTTCGGCCACAGCAGAGATCGCCGGCGTCCTGCGAAACGAAGGGGAAACGCGCCAGTTCAGGCAGAGCCTGCAAGAGAGCGAAGACTTTAGCATCTACTCAGTGGCGGTGGGCGATAGACTGATCCTCTCCGTCTCCTTTAACAACAACATACCTCTGGGCTTAGTGCGCTTCTACACATTAGAGGCCGCCGGCGAGATGCAAGAGGTGTTAGCAGAAGAAGCAACCAGTCCACTATCGCTGGATGAAGGTCTCCGCCACCAAGTCGGAGACGCTCTCGATGCTCTGTTTGGTGATTGAGGATGTACATCAACTGGAGACTACGGGAAATTGACATTAAAATCGTCTACTACGGCCCACCTTGCAGCGGTAAGACGACCAATTTGGAACAGATTCACGCCAAGCTGGCCGGCCAGCAAAGCAAACTAATCTCCCTCAAGACCCAAGGAGACCGCACCCTCCTTTTCGACTTTCTCCCTCTGGAGATAGGAGAATGTAAGGGCTTGAAGCCACGTCTCAATCTCTACACCGTGCCCGGGCAGAGCATCTACGTCTCCACCCGCCGCCTTGTGCTGGAAGAAGTAGATGGCATCGTCTTTGTAGCCGACTCGCAGCGCAGCCGACTCCAGGAGAACATACAGGCCATGCACGAGATGGGAAGGCACCTGCGCTCCTTCGGCTATTGCCCACAGGCCATCCCTCTGGTGCTGCAATTCAACAAGCGGGATTTGCCCGACCTCAGCCCGGTGGCGACGCTCCAACAGCACCTCGCTCCATCCAATGACATCCCTTACTGCGAGGCCGTAGCCACGCAGGGGATAGGAATCACCGCTACTTTGAAACAAATCGTTAACCTCGTTCTGACAAAAATGTGAAGGCCAAATGGGAAAATAGAATGGCACTCAAAGGTAATCTGAAGGATATGAACCTGAGCGACATCGTCCAAATGGCCTGTAAAAGCAGAAGCCAGGCCTGCTTAGTTGTTCGATCCCAGGATAGAGAGGCCAATCTTTTCTTTGCAGATGGCCAGATCGTGCACGCAGCCCTCGATTCTCAAGAGGGCGAGGAGGTGATCTATGAACTCTTGACCTGGGAGGAGGGCGCCTTCGAGCTGGAACAGGATGTGCCTCCTCCAAAACACACCGTCACCACCACCTGGTCCGGCCTCATCCTGGAGGGCTTGCGCCGCATTGACGAAGGCACGGCCAGACCAGACCAACCCGAAAAAAGAAAGGAGATGCAGGAAATGCCGGCAAAAAAGCGTAGTGAACAATTGGCCGACGCTTTGAGCGAACTGCTGGCCGGTTCCAGCGACATCGAAGGCGGAGCCCTGGTGGGCATTGACGGCCTGGTGCTCTCGGCCAACGTCCCCGTCGGCAAACTGGACGAAACCCTGGTCGGGGCCGCCGCCGCCGCCATCTTCGGACTGAGCCGCCGCAGCGTGGAACAGTTGAAACGCGGCGACTTTTCCCAAACCCTCATCCAGGGCAGCCGGGGCAACATCATCGTCACCTTCGTGGACGAACGCAACGTCTTCGTGGGCCTCACCCCGGCCGACATCAACCTGGGCATGGCCTTCGTCGAAGCCCGCCAAGTGGCCGAAAAGCTGGCCGCTATCTTGAAGGGGTAAAAGCCTAGTCGCTTAGTAATCAACAAAGGAGAAAAAGACATGGCTACTGAAGAAGAGAAGAAAAGGAATCTGGCACGCATCAACGCTATGATCATCTACGGCCTGGAGAAAGGACTGTGGGACTTGCTGGGCGAATCAGCTCTGGCTATGAGCGCCCTCATCGGCCGGGGGATGCTGGAGATCATGGAAAAGACCATGGGCCTGGAGATTGCCGGCGAAGAGCCCCAAGACATCCTGACCGAGATCGGTCGCATCTTCATTGACGAAATCGGCATCGCCACCAAGTTCGAGATCACCAAGGTGGACAACAGCGTTGAGCTTCACGTGGAGAACTGTGTGCTGCACAAGGTGGAGGATGACTTGGTGCACGCCGGCATCACGCCGTTTATGTGTCCTTACCTCAACATTGCGGCGGCGGCCATGCGTCAGCGGTTGCAGATGAAGACCCGCATCAGCAAACTTGACGTGGACATCGCCAACAAAAAATGCGCACTGTGCTTCGAGATGATGTAACAAGCGAGTGGCAGCAGACCAGAGTTCCGCTGCAAAAAAGAGCCCAGGGTTACCTCTCCCTGGGCTCTATCCGGTCACTCTCCCGCAGGTTGCGAACCCTGCGGGAGGGCTATTCTAGTACCTGAGAATAGCTCCAATGCTTCCTGCCTCCTCTAAAGCCGCACAGTCCTTAACCACTTCCACCTCCATGCCCGACTCGATGGCCTTGCGCACAATGGTATTCACGGCATCCTCAATTTGAGCCATCTCCCCACCACAGAAAGGGCACTCCTTTAATTCGTGGGCAGCAACGTAACCGCAGTTCTGGCAGCTATGGCCCGTAGCTACGTATCCTTCGGCCACCAACAAAATGTGCGCCCGACCCTCTTGCACTGCGGCCAAAGTATCGTCCAGGCCGAGGGCTCCGTGCCCTCCCTTAGAGGCGGCCGCCGTGATCAGTTGCTCCACCAATTCCTCTTTCCGCCTCTTATCTGCCTCCTGGATCACTTCCAGAGAGCGTTCCAGCACCTCCGTCTCAGAGGCCGTCATATCCAGAGGAATACTACCCACCACCCGCTCCTGTAGCTCCCTGGGTAGCATCTCTTGAAATTGGGTCAGGGTCTCGTCGGTGCCTCCCAGGATGATGCGGCTGCACTTTCCTCCTTCGCAGAACTTGGCCGCCAGTTCGGCCATCTCTTTCAGATTGCGCTGCACTATCTCCTCTTTGTGCCGGCCCGTGCGAGTAGTCAGCCCGCCCAGGCGACCGGTCGCTGAGCCACCGCCATCCTTGGTGCGTTTGACTTCCTCGCCCAACATGCCATCTGTCTCTTCCAGTTCCCCCTGGTGGAACAAGAACAACCGCGCTCCTTCACGGTCAACCAAGATCACCCCGTAGCGCTCATACTCATCGAGTACATCGGTGAGAGGCTTGATGTAAGGGCTGTCGCCCACAAAGACGCGATTCTCCACCGGAACAGCCAGCGAATAGGTCCGCCAGAATCCTTCTTCCAGGCAGGAGAAGATGACCACCCCCTTCCCCTGCCAGTCGTACTGAAAGTCAAAATACCTTTCCACCTCGGCCAGGTCTTCCGCCGAGGCCTCATCGGCCACCCCTTTGAGCATGGTCTTCAAAGTCAATTTGTACTCATCTTTAGTGCGCTGTGTCGGATCCACATTCAGATACAGGCTGAGAACAGAACTCTTCTCAGCATGGAAATCCACCAACTCCTGAAGTTCCTCCTCACTGATCATATTCTACCTCCTGAAGGATGATGGTCGTGGCAAGGGGTATGACAGTGCTTTGTCCCTCCGCGTTTTTAAATGCGCCCCAATTCCCGTCGCAATCGCTCGATTTCGGCCTCGAACTCGGCCCGCATCCTATCCATCTCATCTTGCAGACGTTCCATGCGCTCACTCATATTCAGGATGACTTCTACACCGGCCAGGTTGACGCCCAGATCATTGACCAGGCGATTTATCTTGCGCAAACGTTCGAGGTCACGGAGTGAATAGAGTCGCCGTCCCGAAGCGCGAGCCGGTTTGATCAGGCCGATTTCCTCGTAACGTCGCAGTGTTTGTGGGTGCAGGTCAACCAGTTTAGCCGCCACGCTGATGACGTAGCAAGGCTCATCTCGACCTGGGTTTTGCTCCATGTCCACCACCTCGTTGGGGATGTTTTCCTCAAAAGTTTGGCCGCTCTTCTAATTTGACGGTGAGGTGCTTTTCATCTCCATCGCGGATGATAGTCAGTTCCACTTCCTGACCGACTACGGTGCTCTCAAGGTAGGTGATCAACTCGTCCATACCCCGTATCTCAGTACCATTGATGGCAATGATAATGTCTCCACCAGAGCTGATGGGCTCGATGAAACCCTCGACCAGGACTTCGCGCTTTCCTCCGCGCAGACCGGCCCGGGCCGAGGGCCCCTCTTTGATAACCTCTGCTACCAGGACTCCGCTGCTCACCGGCAGGTCGAGAGCCTCGGCCAACTCGGCATTGATGGAGTAACCACGGATGCCCAGCCAGGGATGGGCGAAATGGCCACTTTTGATGAGTTCTGGCACCACCCGTTTGACTGTGTTAACCGGCACGGCAAATCCCACTCCTGAGGAAGAGCCGCTGCGAGTGAAAATGATGGTGTTGACCCCGATGACCCTGCCTCGTGAGTCCAGAAGCGGTCCGCCAGAGTTGCCCGGATTGATAGCCGCATCGGTCTGGATGAGATTGGGCAGGGAAAAGCCGCTGCTCTGACGCAACACTCTCCCCACCGCGCTGATAATGCCTATGGTCACCGTGCGTTCAAAGCCAAAAGGATTGCCGATAGCAATGGCTCGCTGGCCCACGCGCACGGTATCGGATTCGCCCAATTCCACCGGATGGAGCAAGGCCGCAGGGGCGTCCACCTTGAGGACTGCCAAGTCGGTGTGAGGGTCGGCGCCCACTATCTCAGCCTCGGCCTCAGTGTCATCGGAAAAGCGCACCTGGATGCGACGAGCCCCCTCCACCACGTGATTGTTGGTCACGATGTGACCCTCTGTGTCTATGACAAAGCCAGAGCCCAACCCTCGCCGGAAGAACTCTTCGGGGAGACCGGGCACCTCTGGGTAACTCAACCCCTCGCCAATCACGTTGATATTGACCACCGAGGGGCTAACGCGGGCATAGAGGTTGATGATCAGTTGCTCCTCAGCGTCGGCTTCGAGTACAATCTCTTCTGGCAGGGGAGTGGGCGTGGCCACCACAACGAGCACCGGCGGGGTAGAAGTGGAAACAGGAGGGGTGCCGGCGGGACCAGAGGTGGGCCCCCCAACGACCCCGTTGGCCAGAGAGCACAGGCCACACCCCGGTGCAACGCCGAGCAACAAGCCTGCCAGAAGGACGACTATCGTTTTCCGTTTCATGGCTATGAGCGTCCTTTACCTCTCATTTGAGCCAGCTCCCTGAAAAGTGCCTTCTCTTTGGCGCTCAGACCTTTAGGCAGCACCACTTTGACTTTGGCGTAGAGGTCGCCGCGTTTGCTGGAATCGCGCAAGCGGGGCATACCCTGCCCCTTCAAACGGAAGGTGCGCCCTCCTTGAGTTTCGGGCGGTATCTTCAGGGACACGGTTCCCTTGAGAGTGGGCACATTAGTCTCCCCACCCAAGATGGCCGTGTAGAGGTCAACAGGCACCTCGCAATAAAGGTCGTCTCCCTTGCGCTCAAAAATCTTATGAGGCAGGACCGTCACCTTCAGATACAAATCGCCTGCGTCCCCTCCCCCCGCACCTGGGGCTCCCTCGCCGGCAATGCGCACCTTGGAGCCCGTCTTGACGCCAGGGGGGATTTTGACTTCTATGCGACGGC
>JAOZOT010000710.1 GCA_029933115.1 Anaerolineae bacterium
CAGGAGGTAACTACCATGACAGAATTGAGCGAACGCATCCAGAAGGCCGACTGGAAGAAAGAGAAACACGTGCCCGTCATCGAAGCTCCGGACCAGGTGAAGGCGGGCGAGTTCTTCGAGGTGAAGGTCAGCCTGGGGAAAGAGATCGCCCACCCCAACACCACCGAACACCACATCAGTTGGATCTCGCTGTATTTCCACCCGGAGGGGGAAAAGTTCACCTACCAGGTGGGCCACTTTGAGTTCTCCGCCCACGGCGAGTCCGCCGCCGGCCCCAATGAGGGCCCCGTCTACACCCATCACGAAGTGACCGCGTCGCTGAAGGTCGGCAAACCCGGCACGCTGCACGCCCTGGCCCTTTGCAACATCCACGGGCTGTGGGAAAGCAGCAAGGAGATCGGCGTAAGCTGAAATCAGAGGGGCGACGCACTTTGAAAGTGCGTCGCTCCTCAACCGAGGGTGAATCTGCCCAAAGATGCGACTTTTGTCACTGACAGACGGGCACATTGAATGTATAATGTATTTAAAGAAAGCAGGGGGTTCACCCTCATGGAAAAGATACACCACCAACGTGTAAAGCGCCTACAACAAAACATGGCCGCGCAAGGAGTAGACGTCTTTCTGATCCTCACCGGCGAGGATTATTTCTACTTCACCGGCGATGCACGCCGCCAGCCACGGGCTATCATACCGCGAGACGGCGAACCGGTGCTGCTAACCTTCGCCGGTGAGGTCGAGGAGGCGCGAAAAGCCACCGGCCTCAGCCAGGTCATACCCTACCGCGGCCTGCACGAGATGATGCAGGCCATCATGGCCTTCTTCAAGAGCCTAGAGGTGGAGAAGCCCAAAGTAGCCATCGAGATGGAATTCGCCACCCCGGCCTTCCTGCTAGATCGCTTCAAGATGGCCAACCCCCAGGTAGAGGTGATAGACGCCAAAGCATTGGTCTCGCCCCTCCGTCGGGTCAAGTCTGCCGAGGAAGTGGCCCTGATCCGCCGGGCAGCAGAGTTGGCCGACCTGGGCATCCAGAGAGCACAGGAGGTCATCCGCCCCGGCATCAGTGAATTGGACGTGGCCACCGAGATAGAGTACACCCTGAAAAAGAACGGCGCCGACCGCCTGGGCTTCCCCATGTTCGTCAACTCGGGGCAGCGGTCCTTGTGGCTGCACGGCACGGCCACGCGCAAGCTCATCGAAGCCGGTGATCTGATCCTGGTAGACATCGGCCCTGTCTATCAGGGCTACAACGCCGACATCTGCCGCACCTTCTCGGCCGGTGAACCTTCCGCAGAGGCCAGGCGACTCTACAGCCTCTATCGCGAGATGCAGAAAGCAGCTCTGGAGGCAGCCCAACCCGGCGTGGCGCTGCACAAAATTGAAGCTCAGATCGAGGAAGTGCTCAAGGAGAGCGGTTACCAGGACTATTATCTGCGGGGGTTCATCCACGGTGTAGGGCTATCCTTCGAGGAAACTCCTTTCCCCACCATCTTCCCCGAAGATGTACTGATGCCTTTGGAGGCAGGGATGACCCTGGCCGTGGGCCATCCCACCCTCTCGGTACCGGGCATCGGCGGGGTACGGGTGGAAGACACAGTACACCTGGCGGAAGAGGGAATCGAGGTGCTAACCTCGGCTCCACGAGAAGAGATCATCGTCGTCTGAACAAGACCTGACAGCGTGTCTGAAAAATGCTCGTAGTGGCGACTTGAGTCGCTAATGAC